>NZ_JABXKN010000116.1:0-20057 GCF_017115065.1 Nostoc sp. JL23 | reverse complement strand
GTTAGAGGATGTAGAAACCTCTAACTCAGGCGAAGCCAGTTAGAGGTAGTTCATTGAAACGCAAACAGAGATTGATGTGGTTGGTTTTAGCGTAGGCGTAGCCCGCCGTTCGCGTAGCGTTCCGCAGGAAAGGCATCGCCTTTCGATTAATTTAGTTATAATTCCGGTGAGGATTGCGATCGCTTTTCATCAAACCCCAGTACCACAGGCTATGTTTGTGTTGAGGGATGCACTTAAACGGATGACGTTTGCAAGGCAAGGCGGTGAAGGAGACGATTTTGGTGGCGAGAAGGGAGCAGGAAGAATAAAATAAATTATTTTTGGTGTTTCTTAAGTGTCTACAAAGGATAAAATATTAAAAGACTGGAGATTTTTCGTTTCATCAAAGCGATGACAACAGCAACCTCTTTGACTCTCGAAGAATTTCTCAAACTGCCGGAAACTAAGCCAGCCAGTGAATTTATAAATGGTTGTGTTTCCCAAAAAGTTATGCCTCAAGGTAAACATTCACGCCTGCAACTGAAGTTTTGTGATGTAGTTAATAATGTTGCAGAAACAGCGAAAATTGCCCTAGCTTTCCCAGAATTGCGTTGCACTTTTGCTGAACGCTCCATTGTTCCAGACGCTAGCGTGTTTCTTTGGCAGCGAATTCCTTTTGATGCAGATGGTGAAGTACCCAATGCTTTTAAAATTTATCCTGATTGGACAGTAGAAATTCTTTCACCCGACCAGAAAGCTACTAAAGTTATTAGTAATATTTTGCACTGTCTCAAACATGGTACTAAGTTGGGATGGTTAATTGACCCTGAAGACCGAATAATTTTAGTATTTATTCCTGGACGAGAACCTATGGAGTTGACTGGTAACGATACTCTTCCGATTCCTGAATTTTTAACGCTTGATTTGACCGTCGAGCAGGTTTTTGGCTGGTTGAAAGTAGGCTGATTTTTATTTTCGCTTGGATTTTTAAAATCACGATTATAGCAAAAGCCTTGGTGATTAGGATATCAACAGATGATAAAACTTAGACACGAAAAGACTTTTCACCCAGTCCCCAGTCCCTTGCTATATATGAAATGAAACGCAAGTTGAAATTGGTAAAGTGGGTTTTAGCGATCGCACTTCTGTTAACTAGTATAATTCCGGTTAGGATTGCGATCGCTTTTTATCAAACCCCAGTACCACAGGCTATTTTTGTATTGGGGGGTGATGCTGAACGGATGAAGTTTGCGGCGCAATTTTGGCAGTCTCGGCAGAATTTAGATATTTGGGTTTCTGATTTTGCTTGGAATTTGGATGTTGATCGCCGGATATTTTTACAGTATGGTGTTGCTGAAGCAAAGTTGCATTTGGATGCTAGAGCAACGGATACTGTGACTAATTTCACGACTTTGGCGCGAGATTTTGCTCACCAGAGGTTACAGCATATTTATTTGATTACGTCAGATTATCATTTGAGGCGAGCAAGAGCGATCGCAACCATAGTTTTGGGTAGTCAGGGAACTGTGGTTACACCTGTGGCGGTAGCTTCTCAAAATCACCCATCAGAATCATTGGTGCGGGTGTTGCGTGATTGTGGGCGATCGTTTTTGTGGCTTGTAACTACGCGTACTGGTGCTAGTTTAAATCCACGTTTAAAATTATTTACCTTTGCTCAATTTTATTTTAAAACTGAATCAGTTAGCAGTTCTGTTTCTTGCTTAACCAGAAATGTCCATGACGAACGGGACCAATATGTAGAAAAATTCTCCGCAGAATATTGATATTCTTCCATTTTTCATAATCTGTATACTGGGAAACAATTAATCCAGCCTTGGTTATTGTGTCTTCCCATTGTGCTTTTGATAAAAAACAAACCCCACAACCTGCTGTATTCGCACCCATTTTTTTCATAGTAGAAGCTAGAATTTTACTAGATGTTAGGTAAAATATAAGATAACTAGGTAATTTTGTAAAAACGATACCATCATATATATTTTCAAAAATAGAAATATAACCATTCTCAGATAACAAATTACAAGCGTTAATTAGTGCTTCATATTGAATTTTTCGCGTTTCATGATAGGAATCTTGTACGAAATGATGAAGTGACCAATTAAAGAAAATTAAATCAAATTTCGTATTCTCTGCACAAATATTATTTAATTCTTCTACAGAAGCTAATAACAATGTTTTTCTTATATCAGGTTTATTTAATTCTAGGAGAATACTAGCATTATCAATAACAGTACCAACTGATTCAGGATAATTTTTCAATATTCTATCTGTGAATATTCCATTACCACCACCAATATCAAGAAAAGAAAATGTTTGCCCGTTAAAATTATGCTCTATTAAACTTTTAAGTGTTTTCCATTCTAAATTCCCAACATATTCCCGATCAAATTGTTGTAATTGTTGATTATTCAATCGTCGAATTACTTTATTATTCATATATTTTTTTGTGAGTAATTTACTTGGAATAAGGTTATAAACTATTGTTTTGGGTAGTCAGGGGATTGTGGTTACGCCCGTGGCGATAGTGTCTCCAAATCAACCATCAGAATCATTGGTGGGAGTGTTGCCAGATTGTGGGCGATCGTTTTTGTGGATTGCGACTGGGCGGACTGGAGCCAGTTTTAATTCTAGACTTAAGTTCCATCGTAATTTTTATCTATCTACTAATTTGTTGAGAAGCTACCTTAATCAAATTACTCTTTGACAGGTTCAGATATTTGAATTAATACCTGCCATGCCTGATTACGTAAAAATGGCAATTTGAAGAGCAATTGATCTAAAAATTCTAGGATACGTAATATCACTCTAAAACCAGGAAAATCTACAATTAGAATAGCCAGCAGTGAAGTCAAATAAAAATACTTGATTTCTATATTTTTAAAATGTTGTTTTATTAATTTTAAATCACTTTCTAGAAGAGGGTGTTCATCTTCAGAGCGAATTGATGGTGTTAAACTACGAAATAAGTTAATAAGTATATTATGCCCAAGCGGTTCAATAAAAATAGCCTTACCCTCTGGTTGGAGAACATCAGCTATTGATTTAATTGCTTTTTCCAGGTCGAGGTGATGCAGAATTCCAGACCCACAGATTAAGTCTATTGAGGAAGGGTTAAATGTTAATTCCTCCGCATTCATGACTTCAAATGAAATATTTTCTCCTATTTCTTCATTTAATGCCTGGACTTTAGCGACTTCAATGGCTACTGGAGATATATCAATACCTATAACTTTCTTAGACTGACTCTTAGCTAAAATAAAGGCATAACTGCCAGTTCCACACCCATATTCAATAATTGTTAAACCTTCACAATTTTTTATTAATAATTGCTCATACTCTTTTTTAATAGACTGAGCTAACCTATAAAATTTACCAACTTTTTTGCTTCGTTGAGAATCATCAGCAAATCTCTGATCATGAAATTTTTTCTCGCGTTCAATTCTAGATATATCTGTTTCTATTTGATGTTCTAACATTTTCTATTTCCATTTATAATTAAAACATATCACCAAGTATTTACTTTGAAAATCTTATGCCTCACTAGCTGATATCCGTAGCCAGAAAAGTGAGCAATTGGCATGGTTAGCAAGGTAACTCCACAGAAAAACCACAGACTTAAAGTGGAAGGAATTTCATCTTCACTACCGCGCCAAAGTTCTGTAGTAAATTCGTTACGGAATTTGAAAGTTGTGCGTAAGCTTTCCGCAAATGTAAAAACTAAGCCACTCAAAATTAATGCTTCTGTATGTAGAGATAACTGAGGAACGATGAAATCAATCAGCGATAACACCAGTGTAGCTGATATAAATAAAAATGGTAGCTTTCCTCTAAGTTGCAGTTGCTTTGTGTGTTTAATACTAGTTAAATAACGTCCTCTTCCGTACTTGAAGTATTGAATACAAATAGATTTCCATGTTTTTCTGGGATAGTACCATACTCGAATGTCTGAACTAATATAGATGGCTTGGGAATTTTTGTTTAGTAATTTCTGATTTAATCCGGCGTCTTCATTAGTAATTTGGGTAGTATCAAACCCAGAAGACTCACGTAATTCTTTTGTCCAAAAACATCCTAAATACACTGTGTCAGCATATCCGTTATAGTTAGGATTTCTATATTTAGCTCCACCACTGCCTAAAAAGCTTTTAGAAGCTAGTGCAACCCCTGCCTGAAAAGGGGTTTGAGCCACAAATCTTTGTGCGCCACCAACGTTAAGGGCTTTGGACTCTAATAATGCTTCTACACATCGTTCTATATAGTCTGGTGCGTAATCAGAGTGAGCATCGGCTCTGAGAAATATATCACCTGTACATTCTTTCAGTATCAAATTTAGACCAGCCGATTGAACTTCTAACGGGTTGTTTAACAGCTTAACTCTAGAATCATCCAATGAAAATTTATTGACAATATCTTGTGTGCCATCTGCGCTACCACCATCAGCCACAATTACTTCAATTAAATTTGGATATTTGGTTGCTAAAAAACCTTGAATAAGGCGTTCTATATTACCCGATTCGTTGTATGTGGGAATGGCTATAGTAATCGATAGATAAGAATTTACGCTGATTTTATTTAACATAGTTAATTATTATTTTCTCTGGTAATTTTTAAATATAATTCTTTGTTCGCTATTTAATACTTTTTGTAGTTCACTTATTCAACTATTAATTCCATATCTTGCTTGCTCAAAAAACAAATTTTCAAATTAAAAAGTTATTCATTTTTACAGTAATATTTTTCTTGCATAATTCCTATAATTAGTCCCAGCAAAAAGCAGGATATAGAAAAATAATGAAGATTAGCTTGCAGAACAGGAGTGCCAATAAAAGCACTAATTACCGCAACTAAATTACATCTTAAAAAGGAACTTAAGCTATCGTTATATTTAGGATTAGAGATTAAATCCCATAAATAAGGCCAATGTATTAAATGAAAGATCCCAAGACAAAACATAGGTAATATTCCAGCATCAAATGCTATATCTAACCAAATATTGTGAGCATAGTTTACTGGAATTCCTATATCGCTAATAGGCAATATTATTTCTCTTCCACCAAAAGGATGACTCCACATTTCTGTAAAAACAATTGACCAAACTAGATATCTTGGTGTTTCAAGACCTGAGTTATCAAACCTCTTAAATATGCCAAGATTTAAAGAGCGTGATATATCTTCTAAAGTATCAGGCTGCAAATAAAATATCATTAAAGGAATTATAAACAACAACCCATATTTAAATATAACTCTACTGACTGCTTTTCTTGAAGAAACAATTTCATGAAAGATTTGAATTAATATTGAACCAAAAAAGCAAAAAATAGGAGTTCTAGCTAGTAAAGACAAAGATGAATAAGAAGATACTAAAAACAGAAAAACAGATAATATTAATGTAAATAAAAAAATCATATTCACATTAGTTTTTTGTTTTAATTCTGCAAATAATTTAAATATGAATGGCAAAAGACAAATCCCCAAATAATTATACATATCGATCGAAGGCCCATTAATTTGTTCATCTGTCCATAAAGAAAAAACACTTCTTTGTGCCATTATACTTGATGCTGTTATAGAAACTCCCTTAGTTCCTAATAGACTTAAAAACGCAAATAATATGCCTCCTCCGGTGATACATAAAACAAGAAATGGTATGCTATAAAAACGATAAAAAGACTTACTATTAGCTACACAAATACCCAATATATAATATAAGATAATTTTTATAGAGAAGCAGATTGCATCCAAGAATGGAATGTAGTTGTAATTTACTTCACTAATGAAAAAAAATAAGCAAAAAATAGTCAACAATATGAGCGGAAGGAAAAAGTGTTTCTTTTTTAAACTTTTAGGTTCAAATTTTATAAAATAACTTCTTTTAAATGCATATTTTAATATTAAAATGTAACTTGGCAGCAAAAGGATAGAAGTGATAAGAGAAAAATTCGGTACATGAAAACTTGAAATAAATAATATAGCAGAAAAAGCAATCAGATCGGCTATATCAAATAATGATATTTTGTGTTTCATTCTATTTTTGGCTCTTGCGTTGTTTTATGGTGATTGATGATAACAAAACCCTTATGGGGCAAAAGTTATAAAAAATTATGCCATGATTTTGAGAGAAATGTCTATCCAATAAGGCTTTCAAGGATTTTGAACCTGGTTTTCCATAAAAAGTACCGAAGATCCCTATTTTTTTCTGTATTGTCTTCTTGAAAAAAAATATAATTTTTCTATCAATTTCTCATTTAAAACTAAAGTAAAAATTATTTTTGGTAGAAAATGAATCAATATTTTTAGTTTATTATGTTCAAATTTTAAGTGTTCTAGCATCCTAGATATTAGGTATTGTTTACTTGTAGATATTCCTCCAAATCTGCTTATTGATATAATTTCTTTTTCTGATTTTATAGTGGAAGTTATAGGATTAAACCGAGTCCATAATTCAGAATCAGCACAGTATTTAAATACAGGATTAAATATATTTTTTTTAAAGTCTTCCCGTTTCATAAATAGCGATTGGTGAGGTATTGATTGTCCTTGCATTTGGACATATATTAATCCAGAAATAAAATTACTAAAATATACATTTTGTCCACATATAGAATCTTTACATAATTCAAATTTTATTAATTCTAGAACTTTATTGTTAAAGAATATATCTCCAACATTCATAAAATTTACAAATTCGCCCATAGCACACATGAAGCCTTTATTCATAGCATCATATATGTTTAAATCAGGTTCACTTACCCAATAATCAATATAAGATTGATACTTTTTGATAATATCAGTTGTTTTATCTGTAGAACCGCCATCAATAATAATATATTCTATATTTTTGTATGACTGATTAATGACTGATTGAATAGTTTGCTCTATATATTTTTCCCCATTAAATACTACTGTAATTATAGAAACTAGAGGATTATGACTATTAGAATGTTTATATGAGCCATGCTTACGTAATCCTCCTTCGCCTTTACGCTCAGGATGATCAGGTAATAATGCTACAGTCTTTATCTGGCTGCCTGATTCATTAATAATTACTGGTGCATAGTCAAACAATAATGCTTCTTGAGCATCTTTGTGATCATGGTTATGTAATTGATGTTCAAAGGGATGCTGAAAGGGCAGTTGTAGATACAGATGCAATATACTCTGCCAGTAACAACCAATCAAAAAATTTTCTTCGACTTCTTCAATTATTTCTTTCTGAGGCATAAAAATATCACAGAAATATATGATAATTTTGTGCCTGCATGGCGTATCTTTAACCTTATCTTCTAGAAGTATTGTTTCACTCCACCCATGATCTACAAGATTTTGCTTAAATACAATATTAGACCAAGCGTAACGAATATCAATATCGTATATTTCACTAGCTTCATTTACGCAAGTTAGAGAAGTTAAGCTATGCCAACCGAACATATCATCAGTTTTATGCTGTTCTGCTTTGATAACTGCAACTAATTTATTCGGTAACTTGAGCTTATTCAAAAAACTTAAATAAAAATTAAATTCTAATAAATGTTTAGGTGCTTTCAATTTTTTATTGATAGAGCAGTACTTTTGTTGATCAAGCATTAATATAAATACCCAAAACTAGATTGTAAATTTATATTTGAAGTAAATTAGATATTTTATCCAATTTAAACGCTCATTCTTTCAAGATATGCTTCTTTCTGAAATCTCTTTATATAGGGACAAGTAACTTTTTGTTTGTAAATTCAGTGTGAATTTTTGTTTAATTGTTTCACAAGCGTTAGCGCAAAGCTTTTGATGTCGTTCTTGATTCTCTATTACCCAGGTAATTCCATTTGCTAGATCATCAATATTGTAAGGCTGGGCTAAATAGCCATTTTGTGTATGATTAATCATGTCAGGCATTCCTCCAATGTTAAAAGCAACACAGGGGGTACCACAGGCAAGAGCCTCCATGACAGTATTGGGAAGGTTATCTTCTACTGAAGGCGCAACAAACACATCAGCAGCAGAATACACTAAAGATAAAGATATATCATCATTTAATCGTCCTAAGTAATGCGTCCTTAAGCCAAAATTGGGAACTTTTGAAGGCTGAGATGCACCAAAAATAAACAATTCTATATTTTCCTGATTTTTCTCTTGGCTCAACTTCTGCAAAGCTGTTTCAAGTAAATGAAAACCTTTACGTTTATCACTTGTTGAATTCATTGCCCCAAACAATACCAGCTTTTTATCTAATGGTAAATTGAATAGGTTTCTTGCCATTGTTTTATCAATGGGTTTGTAAACTTGAGTATTTAAACCATTAGGTATAACTTCAATCCGTAAATTTTGGAACAAAGAACTTTTTCTAGCACAATCAGCCAACCAACGACTAGGGGTAACTATAGTTAGATTAATATTTTGCCAGGCTTTTGCTTTCCGTTGCCAAATCCATCGAGAAACATCGCCTTCTCTTTGACTACCTAATTGTGAACAAGCACCACATGATTTTGTATATTTATCGCACCCTCCGCTATAATGGCATCCTCCTGTCAATGCCCACATATCATGTAGCGTCCAAACTATAGGCTTCTTAAATTTTGCAAGTGTTTCTATTTGCACATATCCACCAGTTATCCAGTGTAAGTTAATTATGTCCGGATTCATTTGAGCTATTTGAGCAGCCAATTGATCAGGCAGCCATTGCAAGGAAAATGTTAACTGATCGCGTTTATGATAGACTTGTAGTGGTAATGAATCTAATGTTGGTACTATTTTTTGCCATCCCTTAGCGAGTTTGCTATTTGCTCCTAAAACTGTAATGTCATCATTGGTTTTATTACCGACTAGCATTGTTGAATCGATATTTATTTTTTTTAGACCTTGATGTAAACGATAAGCTGCCGCATAAGCACCGCCTCTTCCATCTGAATGGCTTAGTAAACAAACTCTCATGGCTTAAAAAAAATCCCATCTAATTGTAGTAATTTTCCTGTATTAGTATCGGTGAAAGTAGGCTTTAGCCAATGAAGAGAGTATCCAATTTGCACCATATAATCTAGCATTTCTCTAAATAATGGTTCTCCTTGATAGAGTTGAACTAAAGACATTTCTAACTGTATTCCTTTAACTTGTGGCAGAATACCTTTAGCTCCCTCTAAAACTTGTTGTTCAAAACCTTGCACATCTAATTTCAGGAAAACTTTGTTATGAGCAGTTATATAATGGGGCGCAATATAATCTAAATGAGTTATATTTACGGTTTCGGTTCCTATGTAATTTGATTCTGGACAAGCTGTTTTATGGCTATCTAACATTGGTAGTAAAGAACTACTTTGACTATTACCAGAAATGTTGATAGAAATCTCTCCTTCTGAATTACCTATAGCTGTGCGGGGTGCTATTTGCCATGCCGGATGTTTTTTACTTATTTTTGTTAGATGATAGTAAGCATCGCTGAGTGGTTCAAAGGAAACAACTTTTCCACAATAACCTAACTCCCTAAGAAATTTGTAATATTGTCCAGTATTTGCTCCTACGTCTAATACTAGATCGATCTGATGATAGTCAAAAAGTTTCTTAATTTTTGCAAAATCAGAACTTGCATAGTATCTTAAGTCAAGTCTTAATCGGTGTATTAACTTCCTAATTGCGTGTTTCATATATATTTCCTATTTTACGAGATAAAATTGTAATGGTAGTGTATCCAGCATAGATAGATTTAAATTAGCTAATACTTTTAATGAGTTTATTCGTTACTCTTTTTAAACTTTATATCTTTACAAATGTATAATTGCCATTACCTTGTGTGCAAACTAAAGAAAAACCAGCATTAAGTAATTTGTTAACAGACTGCCTAATTCTTAGTTTATAGCGATTATCTAAGGGGTTAAAGCATTCATCGTATTCGACGCAAAGGATTTTAATATCAAGCCCGTCTTCAATTATTGAGTTAATAACCTTATATTCAGCCCCTTCAATATCTAATTTCAGGAGATCAATTTTTTTGTGGTTATGCTCCTGCATAATTGTACTTAGCCTTCTGACTTTAGCTTCAAAGTACTCTGATGTCCTCTGTAAATTGAGAAGAGAATGAGAAACATGATCAGAAATTTTCGGTGCATAGAACTTCAAAATATCATCTTTATCCCATAGACCTACTTCACAAAAATGATATTTACTATTATCATGAGCTACTTTTTTTACATATTGAATTGCTCTTGGAGTTGGATCAAATCCAAATATATCACAACCAATTTGCTCAATTAGAGACACATCAAATGAGATATCTTCTCCACAACCTACACAGTAAACAACAGAGTCTGAATCAAGTAAACTTTTTGGAATAACCCAGCCGCCATATTGTGTTCCTAATTCAACTAAGTCCTTGCAAGGAAAAATTTTTATAAAAGTTATATTATCTCGACCGATAAATCTATAGATAAAATTGGAAATTTTTCTTATAGCTTTTAAAATGAATTGCAGCATATTCATATCTTTCTGTTCTGATTTCATTGATTGAAGCAACTTAAAACATAAAATTAACAAACAGTCTTGAGATTATCGAAACAATAGTTATAGGAACATGGTTATAATAATTATTGGTTACAATAATATATAAAAGAGATGATTAATTACTAAAATTCATAAATAATTCTTAATTTTTGCTTTAATTCTACTGATTAAATGTGGACGGTATAAAGTTTTTTGGGTAAACTCATCAGCTTTTGTATCTTGAATCATAAAAGATGGATGCTTCAGAGGAAACAAAACCTTTTCGGTAGGTATTTCAGAAAAAATACTTACAGACTTTTTTGTGTTTGTTCCTTCATTACCAAATCCAATATTGGATATCAAATTAATATTAGGTAGAATACTCAAGTAGTTTTGTATCCAACAAGAGAATGTCCAGCGATATGCCCAACTATTTATCTTGCCTTCATAAGTAGACTGAAAGATTTTATCCCAGAATTTAACAGCACTTTCATCTGGAAGAATATCTTTTAAGCAACCATTTTGTTTGATTGGAAGCCATAACTTCATATCGTAATCAAAGTGTTGCCAAGCTCGCCTCCAACTTGCCCATCCCCAACAATGATTGTAGCGAGAAAAGTAATAGCTATAATCTGTTCTGTTTCGACCAAATTGAACATTTTGCCCCGAAATAACAGCAATTCTATTATCCTCCCGATAATATTCCAATAATTCCTCACAGAAAGGAAAGAAAGTAGGGTCAGGTAAACAATCATCTTCAAGAATAATGGCTTCTTCAACCAGAGAAAATACCCAATCTAATCCACTAGATACACGTAGTTTGCAACCTAAATTTCTATCAGAGTAGTTAGTTAATACTTCACATTCCCAATCTACACTATTAACAATTTCGCGTACTTTTTTACATTTTTCTGCTTCATCAGGGCGATCGCTACGTGGCCCATCTGCGACAACCAAAAGTTTTGGAGGTTTTGCTTGACGGATAGCTGCAAATACTTTTGCTGTTGTATCAGGGCGATTGAATATTAAAAATGCTACTGGAGTTTTCATGCTAATTAATTATATTTTTTTGATAGATAATGCTACTTAAATTAAATACGCTTTTGAGCTTCCATATACAAAGTTTCCCAACTTCTTTCTTCTCTATCTTTTAGCAGTGAAATATCATTTCCTTTCATAAAAGAAACTTCTTGAATATTGATAAAGCCCGATTTATCCAAGCACTGGCTTAGTAATTCACTATCCCATAAAGACACATGAAAGTAATCTTGTGTCAAAGTTCTAATTGCCTCACATCCTGTTCCCCAGCGTTTAAATTCCTCGTGTAATTGTTGGCCACAATAGTAGCTGATATATTTTTTCAAATCAGGAACAGTTACTCTAAGCCAAGCATCTGGCTTCATTGTTCTATTTAATTCTTTGAGTAATTTAATACTTTGATATGGATACAAGTGTTCAAGAGTATGTTCTGTGAAAACACCATCCCATACATTAGCATCACAGTTCAAAGGAAACCTTAAATCAAGCATCCAATCTGGAATTTTATTTTTTTTATTTTTTATAACTGGTATAGATAAACTAAAAAAATCGGCATTTATCCAATTATCAAATTTATTTGAACCACAGCCTAAATGTAATAAATTTTTATCATCCTGTTTTAGTTTGGGCTTGTAATTAAGAAAGCTTCTTCCATATAAGCTTTTAATTTCAAACAGTAAAAGACCTTTTAAGGTTACTTGATATTTATCATTTAAAATACTATACGCTTCAGATGTCGAGGTTATATACATAAAT
This sequence comes from Nostoc sp. JL23, assembly GCF_017115065.1. Lineage (NCBI taxonomy): Bacteria > Bacillati > Cyanobacteriota > Cyanophyceae > Nostocales > Nostocaceae > Nostoc > Nostoc sp. JL23. The sequence goes on along the minus strand of NZ_JABXKN010000116.1, from coordinate 7,805 downwards.
TTTTTCCTTAATAACTCGGTAACTCAGGTAATTTATGAATAAAAGCTTATAAGCGATGTTATCTGTAAAATGAATATTTTTCTTGTTCTTTGATCGAACCCATTAGCTAAAAATGAGCCAAATGCATAAGAAATTACAGTAGCGATCGCAGCACCAATTCCAGCATAGTGAGGAATCAACAATAGGTTTAGCAAAACATTGGTAATTGCACCAATTAGAGTTCTGCGTAAAGAAATATGAGTTAACCCTTCAGCAACAAACCAAGAGGATGTAGCAACCCCCATAAATACAAATAAAGAAGCCCAGATATGAATTGCTAATATTGATCCTGCTGCGGCATATTCATTACCAAATAACAAAGTAATTATTCTTTCAGACATAAATGACATTGGTAAAGTAATTACAATTGAAATCAATACCAATCCTCGGAGTAGTTTTTTTATTCGTTGATAATAAAGTTCTTCACTTACTTCTTTAGCAGCAAATATGGATGGAGTAACCGAAGAAGCGATCGCCATTGGTATAAAATACCAAACTTCAGAAATACGGCTTGCTGCTGAATAAAGGCCTACAGCGCTAGCACCAACCATTTCCCCCAACATAATCTGGTCAATTTTCAGATAAATCATGATACTCAAACCAGACAACATCAAAGGCCAGCTTTCCTTAAGGAGTGTCTTAGCAAGTGGAAAATTCCAACGCCATAACCATAGTGAATAACCTTTAATCTTGTAAACCAGTATCAAACCTGCTGCACCCAATCCAACCTCTACTAAAGCTACCCAGGCAAAAGCCAGTAATGGTGCGTGCATTTTAATCAAAGCAATTTTTATAAATGCAATGATAATAAATGCGGTATTTTTAGCAACCACAGTATATTTAGACTGCACTTGAGACTGAAACCAAATATCAATTGTGTCAAAAGCGGAAAAAATCCCTGCCGTTGCCAAAATTGCTACTAGCCCAACTGTCAACTGGTCATTTTGACGGAATACAAAAATAGAGCTAACTGTTAACAATACGCATCCTATCCCACCAGCTAACTTGAGCCAAAATGCCGTCCCCAAAATTTGGTCTTTAGCTTCAGGGTTACGCATAATAGAGCGGATAACCAAGCTATCTAACCCTAGATTTGTTAAGGGATTAAATAGCGCTACAAAAGCAGTGGCATAGTTGAAAATACCAAATTGCTGCACTCCTAAATAACGAGCAATCCAAACACCCACAACTAACCCAAAACCCATGCGAACAATGCGATCAATAAATAGCCAAGCTATATTGTGAATAACCGCTAACTTTTCAGAGCCAAATTTGTGACTAAATGATGATAAAATGTGGGTTTTATATTTGTCTAACATTTGGCTCAACTATCGAAATAGGACTAAATTTAGCCCAAAATGTCTTATTTAGTTTAGAGGTTGTTTGAAAAGTGTTTGACTGTGATTTTAATTGCGTTGTTACCCCCCTTAGTCCCCTCTTGTAAAGAGGGGGGAAACAAGAAAAATCCGGTTCCCTCCCCGTATGTATTGGGGAGGGTTAGGGAGGGGTAAAAAATATTTGATACATCAATCACGACTTTTAAAACATCCTCTTAGAAAGGTGTATATGCTTTCTCTGAACTAATAGATAAACAAGTCAACGCAAAGACATAGTTATGGTTTACGGAATTGCCAGAAGGCAATATGATAAATCCTAAACTATAACCTTTTGCGAAATTTGGGTGATCTCAAACTAATTTTATCAAGTTAGTCTTTTTAGAAAAAACATCATTCAATGGAGTTAATAAACTTGTAAGATACTTTGCTGTATTCACCAGTAAATAGTTAGCATGGTTGCTATTAGTCTATTAGGTATCCAACTCAACTTGATTAACTTCATATTTCAATACAATTCAGTTAAGGTGAAAAACTAAAATTGATGTAGGTAAGTTGCTTTGTGAAATAAAATCTAACAGCACCAAAGTTTTGTTAGCAGCATTCCATTTCGCTCAACCCAACCTACTATTTTCTTAACTGAACCGTATTGCTTCATGTTTCGCTTATAACTTTACACAACCTAAATTTGGAACACCTCAGAAATAACACTGATCTCACCAAACTAATAACCAGTTACAGCAGTCTTAATCCAGTGATTCTACTTAAGTTAGACTTAATCTTATTATTCCTACCAGAATTATTCTCTCCAGTATGTGTATTGTAGTAATGATAAGTGTAGTCATTCTCGCCAGTAGTTACACAATTCACTACCATTCCCAACACAGGCACACGCGAATGCTGAATAAGTGCCTTTGTAATCTTAGCCGCAGCAGAATTAACTACACCAGGACGTGCAACTAACAACATTCCATCTGCCATTTTACCTACTATCGACGCATCAGCCAAAACACTTAAAGGCGGAGTGTCAATAATTATGCAGTCATAATCTTGGGCAGCTTGTTGCAATAACCCATTCATCCGTTGTGAGTCTAATAGTGCAGCTGGGTTAGGCGGTATCATGCCAGAACTAAGCAATTCTACATTGATCATCACTTCCTTGGCAGCTTCTGCTAACGTAGCTTGCCCCACTAAAACATTACTTAATCCCATGAAATTAGGTTGTTGCCACATTTCGTGTTGGCGGGGGCGACGCATATCTGCATCAATCAATAGCACTCGCTTTCCCATTTGGGCAGTTGCGATCGCCAAGTTAGCTGCTACAAAAGATTTACCCTCACTCATCACAGAACTGCTAACCACAATTACCTTCAGTTCCTTATCAGAAAAAGTGAAACCCAGGTTAATCTGGAGCATTTCAAAGGCAGCATTGACTGATGAATAAGGGTTATTCAGTACCGGCAACTCCATTAAACTCTCATCACCAGCCAACCTAGCTTTTTGAGCAAAAACCGGGATTGTACCCAACAAAGGATAGTCCAACAACTCTTGAGCTTCTTCTGTTGTCTTCACAGACTTGTCTCCAGCTTCTAGCAATAAAGCTGCTGCGATCGCTAAGAAAAATCCTAAAAATCCCCCTAGTGCTAAATTTAAGAGTATACGAGGAGAAACTGCTTTTTTCGGAAGTAAAGCTTCAGAAACAACCCTGGCATTACCTACATTCTGATTTTCCAGCACTTGAACTTCTTGCAATCGTTTGAGCATTTGTTCGTAGGTTATTTGAGCAACCTGTAGCTGTCGTTGCCGTTGTCGTTGCAGTTGTTCTAGTTTGGGTAAGGTTCTCAGACGTGCTTGATAAAGTACCAATGCCTTCATCAACACACCAACTTGCTTCTCCAATCCCAACCGTTGTACTTCCACTTGCACCAAATTAGCGGTTAGGGTCTGCTTGAGTTCTCCTATTTGTAAATCTTGGTCTGGGATAGGCTGCGAACTACCCAGAGTTTGGTTTACTCTTCCTTCTAGCTGCTTTTTAAGAGCTTGTTCTTTACTTAATAAACTAGTAATAACTGGGTGTCCATCGGTAAATCGTGACCTCTCCACAGCTAACTGGTCTTGAACATTCTGATATTGTGATAGCACTTCTTGTACTGCTCTCGATTGACTTAAGCTGCTAAGTGCCATAGCTTGCTTTGTGTTCAATGCCAATTGATTTTGCAAAGTACCAGAACGACTCCTAGCATCTACCAACTGCGCCCGAAGTTGGGTTATTTGATTGGATAATTCATTAAGACTTTTAATGCCTTCTTCAGCTTCTACTTCTAAAGAAACAACCTCGTATTTTTCTTTAAACTGACGCAGTATTGCTTCCCCTTGTTTAACCTTTGCCTCAACTACGGGTAATTGCTTGTTTAAAAATTCCCGTGCTGCTCTAGCTTGAGAACGGTTAACCTGAACATTGTTTGTTATATAAGCACTCATCAATCTATTGATGATAGTTGTAGCTTCTTGAGGATTAGTACTACGGTAAGAAAGTTGTAAAATATCCGTCCCTCGGATAGATTTGACTTTCAATTTACGCAGAAAATCATCTATTTCTAAAGGTTGTCCCAGTTTATCCTTCAGTTGCAACTCAGTAATAGTTTTTTGAATCAGGGGGTTGGAGCGAATGATTTCTGCTTCAGTTTCCAAAGGGTTAGAGAGATTTGTCAGCCCAGTGAGTTGTCCCAGTTGTCCCACTTGTTCACTTGCACCTCCTGCAAGGGAAGAAATGCCACTTTCCTTATTAAAAAGGAGTTTAGCCTCGGCTTCATAAATTGGTTTTTGAATAAAAGTAAGCAAGCTTGTGGCTCCAAAGACAGACCCCATAATGATTGCTATCAGAAACCAACGTCTTTTTAGAATCCGCCAATACTGTTGAAAATTAATCAGGTCTTGATCATCTTGATGGGAAGACATACGTTTAGTTAATACTCCAGATGTTGACACTCATAAGGATTTAGTTGATTCATTATTTACTGATATTAGAGTGAGGAAGTAGAAGAGGACAAAGATCAATTTGTCCAAATATCCTCTGATATTGCTCCTCGTTGATTGCAACTGGGGCTGAATAATCCATAAAGCTTTAGTCAAAGATTATCAAGCTTTCCCCAAAAATACATACGTATTTTTACGGTTTTATCCATTTACTTGTTTATGACGTATTATTTGCCATAAATATTACTATATTTTGGACTTACTTAAAAAATATTTTAGTGTAGGTGTAGCCCAACCCAGGCATCGTTTGACTACAGCCCAAGTGAATCAATAAATATACAGTGATGAATTAAAAAAATCTGCAAGCCTTTTACAGCAAGGTTTTGCATAATTTGATTATCATCTCAAAATTTATTTTATGAGTTAATTTTGTTTAAAGTTGATTATTCATCTTAGTATATAGAATACAAATCACTTAAGCCTAAAAATCTAATTATTTTGGGTCATTTATTTAATAAGGTTTGTAAAGACAAAATGTATTAATTGTAATGTTTACGTAATTCCCCCGTAGCTCATAGCTAAAATCAGGGTTAATAATAAAGGTGAAGGTTTCATAAATACTGATCAAACAAACAAGACGATTTTTTTGAGTAATCTCACAAAATTTTGTTTTTTAGGTGTTGAAAACAGGATTTTGTTTTCGATTACTGGTCTTGTAGTTTGCTGATTAGTTTTAAATTATTTTGAGCTACTGAAATCTGATACTAAAAGTTTCAGGGTAATTATTGCTTATATCCAATTTTTTTATGTCTATACTGTAATCTTTTTAATTTTTAGTAATGTACGTAAATGACTACTAATATTATTCTTGGCAAAAAAACTAAGAAGTTATATCAGACACACAATACCCTCTCTCTATTACTTTTATTAGGCGATATTGTGGGTTTATGGTTGAGTTTATCTCTCTGTTTATGGTTGCGATCGCATCAATATCTGAATGGTTTTGACCCTTTTATTTATTTATTTATTTTCCTCATTCTCGCCGGGCTGTATTTAGCAGATACTTATCATCCAGATACTCAAATAGCAGGATTGCGCGCTCCATCTCGCATTTTGGTTAGTAATGTTGTTGTTGGTATCATTATTGCGTCTCTCATTTACCTTACTGGTGCTTGGGGGAAAGAATCGGTCTTGAAACGAGGAATTTTGCTTCCCTGCTTAGGCATATTTACCACCTGGGCTATGGTATCAAGAATATATGTAGCAAACTGGGCGCGATCGCAAGCTCAACACAGCCGTTGGCTCATTTTGGGTGCAGGAAAAAAAGCCATTCTATTTGGCAAAACTTTTATAGAACGCACTTCATTAGGGCGCTTAGTTGTTCTAGTAACAGCAGAGCAGAACATTAATGAGTTAGCAAAAAGTAATCGAGTTGCTGTGGGGAGCCTCAATGACTTATCCCAATGGAGTCAACAACCTTGGTCAGGGGTAGTAGTAACAACCCCAATGGAATTATCTGATGCACAGATACAGCAGTTGATGCAGTTACGTTTATCTGGTGTCCCCATCTACGGGATTCCCGATATTTGCGAAATCTTGTGGTATAAACTTCCCTCATCCCTGCTTCAGGATAACTGGCTGGCTTTTGGTGCTGGTTTTAATTTAGCGGCTGACAGCATTAATCAAAAGCTGAAGCGGTTATTAGACATTATTCTGGCATGGTCATTATTTCTGTTTTTATCTCCACTGATGTTGCTAACAGTACTAGCAATTAAGTTGGATAGTCCAGGCCCAGTGGTGTATACACAGATGCGGACTGGTTTGGAAGGAAAGCCCTTTAGAGTTTACAAATTCCGTTCCATGTATCAAGATGCCGAAAAACGGGGAGCGCAGTGGGCGAACGAACGAGACGCTCGGATTACCAGAGTAGGACGCTGGTTACGCCTGACTAGAATTGATGAACTACCACAGATTTTAAACGTTCTCTGGGGAGAAATGAGCCTCATTGGCCCCCGTCCAGAACGGCCAGAATTTGATATCAAGCTGCGACAAGAAATTCCTTACTATGACTTACGTTATGTCGTCAAACCCGGAATCACAGGCTGGGCACAGGTTATGTACCCCTACGGTGCATCAGTAGAGGATGCTTACGAGAAATTAGCTTACGACCTCTACTACATCAAAAATTATTCCCTAGCTTTGGATTTAGCGATCGTCTTTAAAACCATTCGAGTCGTATTACTAGGTAAAGGCAGATGAATAAAAAAGTCTTAGTCACTGGTGGAGCAGGATACATTGGCTCTCATGTAGTTCGTCAATTGGGCGAGGCTGGTTACGATGTTGTGGTGTATGACAACTGTTCTACAGGTTCACCCCAAGCAGTATTGCATGGTGAGTTAATTATTGGTGATTTAAAAGATTCAGAATGTCTTTGGCAGGTATTTTCTCAACATCAATTTGCGGCAGTGTTACACTTTGCTGGCAGTCTGAATGTATCCGAATCTGTTTCTCATCCTTTAGACTATTACGCTAACAATACTCGCAACACGCTGAATTTACTCCGTTGTTGCAACAACATGGGTGTGAAGCAAATTATCTTTTCCAGTACAGCAGCTGTCTATGGACAACCAGAAACCAGTCCTGTGAGGGAATCTACACCAACTGAACCGATTAACCCCTATGGGCGATCAAAACTTTCTTGTGAATGGCTGATTCGTGACTATGCAAACGCTTCTGATTTCCGTTACGTAATTTTACGATACTTTAATGTTGCCGGAGCAGAACCTGGTGGGCGATTGGGGCAGGTGTCAAAAGAAGTATCTCATTTAATTGGAGCTACCTGTAATGCTGCACTCAAACGTAGGCTAGGAGTACAAATTTTTGGTACGGATTTTCCAACACCCGATGGTACGGCAATTAGAGATTATATTCATGTTGAAGACCTAGCAACAGCACATCTGGATGCTTTGGCTTATCTGGAGCAAGGTAACGAAAGCCAAATTCTCAATTGTGGTTATGGGCAAGGTTACAGTGTCCGTCAAGTTATCGAACGCGTTAAGGCTATTTCTGGGGTAGATTTTCCGGTCATTGAAACAGAACGTCGCCCTGGCGATCCTGCTTGTGTGATAGCTAGTGCTGATAAAATCCGTAAATTACTGGGTTGGCAACCAAAATATAATGACTTAGATCAAATTGTCTACAGTACCCTAGCCTGGGAAATGCAGAAGAAAGATTTGATGTTAAAACCACTAGCTGCGGTTGCGTAAACCAGCAATTCTCATTATGAGAATGGTTATCACTCAGACAAAGAACGTCTATGATAAGCGCTCTCCTGTTTCCATTGGTTAGATTCAACTTGACGCACCCTGCGTATGTTTTCATCGCGTGGATGAGGCAGTTTTTTATAAGGGAAATGCTGAAAACCCCTGAGAAACAGCAACGTAGTTGGGTATTTCG
>NZ_JABXKN010000137.1:0-20198 GCF_017115065.1 Nostoc sp. JL23 | reverse complement strand
CTTGGGCGGATGTAATCAACCGCGCTAACCTGGGTATGGAAGTAATGCACGAGCGCAACGCTCACAACTTCCCTCTCGATTTGGCTGCTGGCGATTCTGCTCCTGTAGCTTTAACTGCTCCTGCTATCAACGGTTAATCATAATCTGAGATATACTCTTCAAGTTTATCTGTAGACGAAAAACGCTCTCCCGAAAGGGGGGGCGTTTTTGCATTGGGTTAATTGCTACGTTGAGTATGGCACTTGACACTTTTTTGAAGTGTAAAAATGACCCTTATAGTTGAGAAGTTAGGCAATAATTATCAAAAAGTAAATTTTACGGGTAATAATTGCTAGCAGCGCAGATAATTGCCTCAAAGCTCAACTATAAGGAAAAGCCAAGAATGATTTTACACCGTGGACGTAGGGTAGTAGCCGCTTTGCTGCTGTCGGTGGTACTACTGACAACAGCCTGTAGTCCAAAAACACCTGGACGTTTTGACCAGGCGCAAAAAGAAAGTACTCAACAAAAAAGCGGTCAATCGGTAGCTAAAACCGCAACTCAGGGTAGCGAATTTAATAAATTTTTCCCAAAAGCTGGTGATGGCTACCAACGCGTCTATACCCAAGAGAAAAAAGGCTTTGCGGAAGCGAAGTTGAAAAAAAGCGGTAAAGATATAGCGGTGCTGTCTATTTCTGATACCACTAGTACACCCAGTGCAGCAGCAAAGTTCTCGAAAAGCACTAAAAAAATTGGCGGTTATCCCGCAATAGAAGTTGGTAAAACGCAAACTGCAATTTTGGTAGGTAAGTACCAAGTAAAAGCACTTTCTCGTGATTCATCATTTACAGCTAGCGATCGCGAAGATTGGCTAGAAAAGTTTAATCTTAATGGTCTAGCTAGACTGAAATGATTTGCACTACTAACATTCAGATCATAAAACTTAAATAAGGAGATTTTTGTGAGCAAATCGATTGTTGAGTTGGTCGATCAATTGCCAACTGGCGGCTTGACTGTTTCTATGTTGAAGTCCCTTGATTTTGTTGCTCCTGGAGAGTGGCAAAACACCGTCGGCTTTGTCAACACTATCAAGAAAGTCACTGGTGAAGACGACGAAGATTTAATTCAGCAAATTGGCGAAAGAGCGATTTATCTATTCAACGACAAATCCCAAGGATACCAAACAGCCTTGTGGTTATATCAAACTGTTGATAATACAGATAAAGCGCTTGGTGCAGCAGCTTTAGCTAACAAAGTTGGTGAGAAAATTCCTCTGTTAGGTTTTTTAAACTCTGTCACTCCCAAACCTGATAAAGCCCAAACCATTGATTTGACATTAAAATTAGTGGCTGAGTTGGTAGCCTTCTGTCAAATTAACGGCATTCCGGGAGACAGTATTGGGGATTTTGTCGCCTCTTTAGGTGAGTATAGTGGTGAGTCACTCATCCGTATGGTGGCATTAGTTTGCGTTGATGGTTTGATACCTTTGGGCCCAGATTTTATCAGCAAAGCGATATCTGGCCTGAATCAAACAAATCCACAGGAGTTAGAACAAAACTCGACTTTCAAAAACATCAAAGATGTGATTCCAGGGAGCAATGCCGGCAGTAAACTCAACTTTATCGGCGAAAGCTTTGACTCAGTGAAAGGTTGGATGAGTGGGTTAGTTAGCGCCAATAATTTAACGCCGCAAAAGGTTGTCCACAACTTGCAAAGTTTTACCGATATTGCTGATGATAAGTTGGACTACCTCGCAGCATTCCTGGATGTAGCAACAAATTATTATGAGCACACTGGCACGCAAACTTTAGCACATCGCTTGATTGAACGCGCGGTAGCTGAGATTTAGGCTGATGGGGAGTGGGGACTAGGAAGATTTCCCAATCTCCAATCCCTATTGGGGTAAATGCAAATCTGCTGCGATCGCATACAAGTAAGGTTGAAAAATAGCCAAATCTTCTAGTTTATCAAACTTACCTGTTTGCGTACCTGTGTCAAATGCAGTAGTAATTACGTAAAGTTTAGTGCCATCAAAGGCAACATGACCGATATGTTGCTCTTGTACTCCACTTTGTTGCTTAAGTCCAGCGAACCCATAGCGAATTCCCTGAAGCTTACCAATGGGTACTGGTTGCGGTGGGTAGGCTGAGAAAATAATCTGTTTTCCATATTTACCCTGACGATCTTTTGCAAACGCAGCGTAGTGGTCTGCAACCCAAGTCTTAAGTACTGGTAATAACTGGGTTTGGTACTTGGAACTTTGGTAGTCTACTAGGGAAGCAGTTGGAATACCAGATGCTAAGAGTTTCTTTCGGAAATCCTCATTGTTTGCTAGTGGGTAAATGTTAATCTCTACTGTACCCAAACGTTTTCCTTTGGAGGAGACACACAACAGGGGTGCATTTCCTTCACAGGGAGCAACTTGCCAGTTAGTTGGAGCAGCAGCACTTCCCAGAATTTTCTGCCAGATATTTTCCTGATTAGAGTTGGGAAGTTTGGCAACGGTAGGAGTTTTTACTACTTTGGGTGGAGAAAATTGGGGTAGAACAAATTTCGCTCCCACTGGTATTGACACCAGCAAAATAGAGCCTAGTAATAAATGATAAAGTCGTAACATTTTTTTTCAAAATCCAGAGCCAGGGATTGCAGACTAACGATATCTACAATACTTTATGGATATAGAGGAAGAATACATTTATATTGCTGCGAGTTCCGCAAATGGAACTCAACAAACTATAGCGCTTCTTTGTGGAATCAGGCACAAGTTAGGGGCGCATAGCTATCTGTACGCCCCTACGAATTGCCCTAAGTAGCTAGGCATAAAGAGAAATTAAAGTTTGTAGTAAGGAGTTTAGTCCTGATAAACCTTGCTATGAGCGATAAATCGCTCACTACAAACTAGGATTTTATTGTATGTTTAATTATGCTTACTTAGTTAACGCAATTGAAAATATACAATTAGTAGCGCTAAAAATCAGTATAGCGCCACCACGAACAGTGTTGTTTATTGATTGATGTATGCCTAATTACTTGTGGCTTGCTGTAGGTATGGCAACAATGAAGAGATGCTGGCTAGATGTCAAATCGAAGGGCAAATTTGCTTGGGCTTTTAATTGAAGCGAGAACGTTGTTGACGACGTTGTTTGTGCCTAGCAATTGCTTTACGCTTCTCTTTTTCTATCGGCGTCTCAAAGTGACGCTTTTTTCTCATATCCTGGAAAATTCCTGCTTTAGAAACTTCCCGTTTAAATCTTCTCAAGGCTGATTCAATACCTTCATTCTCCCCTAAAACTACTTGTGTCATTCTCATTCCTCCTTAATGTGGATGAATAGTTCAAGGTTAGATACCAAATAAAATATTCCAGCAGAATTGAGCCTTTGGCTTTATCTGCTGGAGACTCTAAATGTGAAATTTTCAGGAATCGACTTAGTAGCGATTATTGTTGCGGCGGGCATTACCGCCACCCCAGCTACCACGAGGAGAACTGCTTCTTTCCTCACGAGGTTTAGCTTTGTTCACTTTCAAATCACGTCCCATCCACTCAGCACCATCAAGTGCATCTATGGCAGCTTGTTCTTGTGTGTCTGATTCCATTTCCACAAAAGCGAACCCACGAGGCCGGCCTGTTTCCCGATCTGTGGGTAGTTGAACACGATTTACTGTTCCGTATTCTGCAAAAGCCTGCTTTAGGTCCTCTTCTGTAACCTGATAGGACAGGTTTCCGACGTAAATTGACATAGAAATCTCCGAATTCAGGGAGTGTAGAGAGTTAAATTCGGAGAGACGGTTTTTAGAAATCAAAACGAGTTACTCAACCGAAAATAATCTTTATGTCCATGAGTGTAGCACAGCATTCAGCCTTTGAATATTGCCTGATAGTGAATTTTATTCACAAATCAAACCTTTCAGGACGGTTTGCAGACTTTCTAAAGACTGGCTTTTTTTGCTTGTACTATATAAAGTTACACTTTTAATCGGAAATCGTAATTAACTTGCGATCGCCCAGATATTTAGTGTTTTGAAAATTAAGCTGTGGACTAAGGGGCAAAGATTATTATCGGTAATCTGATTAATCATACCACGATCAACTGTCTTAAAAGCAAATTAATCTAAATTAAAAAATATTTATCCTCAAGTACATTAGCTATGGTCAAACTGCGCTAAGATACCCTCTGCTTTCTTACATAGTAATTCGTGATATTCACCATTACTAGCTAGCAAACCTCCCCATTGATTGATATCACCAGTGTTATACTGCAACGGAGTGCCGTCGAAGTGAGTAAACTGACCACCGGCTTCTGTTAAAATCAATTCTGGGGCAGCGATATCCCAGTCTTTGGGCGCAGACTTGCCGGAAAGGGAAATGTAGATATCTGCCTGTTGCTCGACAATGGTGGCAATCTTACAGCCAACACTACCCACAGATTTCTGATTTTGACAGGGTAAGTTTTGTAGCAGATGATCTAACCGTTGGTTGCGGTGAGAACGACTAACGACTAAGGTTAAATCCTCAATTCCTTTACCTGAAGACACTTGTAAAGGAACAGATCCGTCACGGGTTTCTACAAATGTACCCCCGCCTTTGGTAGCGTAATATAACTTTTGAGCCTCTGGTACTGCCACCACTGCCAACACTGGGCGTGTTTCTTTGACTAAAGCAATGTGAACTGCATAGTCGCCAGTTTTTTCGATAAAATCTCGTGTGCCATCCAAAGGGTCAATTATCCATACCCAAGGGGCAGAAGGCTGTCTAGCACTACTTGGCGCTTGATAAGTTTCTTCGCTGATGTAAGCAAAATCTTCGTTACCCAAAGTTGCTTGTAGCCTCTGTAAAATGTATTGGCTCACAGCTACATCGGCAACAGTGACAGGCTCATTCTGCTTATACTGGATTTCTAAGTCAGGGTCTTTTGCTGTACCGTGGTAATAAGATCGCAGTATCTCTGCTGCACCCCAACCTACCTCACGAGCGATCTCTAATATTTCTTGTAAATCTTTCATTAATTTGGCCTTCTATAATTTTATTAACCTGACAACTCAGCCCTTTAAATTCATCCAGCGCCGAGTACCAAAAAATTTACAGGAATCAGCAGCAATATTAGCTGCCAGTGTCAGTGCATCAGTAAAGCTTTCCTTTAAAATGTAATGACAGAAAGCACCGTGAAAAATATCTCCAGCCCCTAACGTATCAACCGCTTGAATCTGCGGCACATCTACGATACCAGTTTTAGTGTTACTCAAGTATTCAATTGGTTCTTGTCCGTGGGTAATGGCGATGTGAGGAATGTCAAATCCACTGAGATAGCTAAAAACCTCTTCTCCAGTTTGGCAATTGGGAGGATAAAAATTAGCTGAACAGATAGCGTAATCTACAAACGGTAAAATTTGCTCAAATCCAGGCTTCCAACTACCACCATCGATTACTACTGGGATATTATTGGCCTTAGCCATTTGGGCTATAGAATCACCAACCACCATCTGATGTCCATCAATCAGTACGATATCGACATTTTGCAAAATATCTGGTGGGATAGATGCGCTGCTAGCTTGAGTTTTCACAGCATTGATCGAAACCACAGCGCGTTCACCTGTGGCTTGAGTGACAATAATCGAAGATACAGGCGGTACTAAATCAGTGCTAGGCTCAAGGTCTGCGATCGCAACTTTGTAATTTGCCAAGTCATCTCGAATGAGCTGCGTCATTGGGTGAGAACCTACTACACCTAAGACAGTAGCCTGATTTCCTAAATAATTGAAAGTTACAGCTGCGTTTGTTGCTGGTCCCCCTGCCGCTACAGTATAGTCAGTAGCGACAATCTTCTGATTATTCTTAGGGGCAGAGTCAGCAAGGTAAATCAAATCTAAAGTTACTAAACCTACAAATAATCCACGATTCATTTGCTCTTTCGTTCAAAATTCAATTCTGAATTCTGACTCCTGACTCCTGAATTCTTTCTTGGTAAATGGATATGGCTCTTGGCGACTGATAACATCAATCGCTGTCTTCAACCAATCAATATAAGTCTCTTCTCTTCGGATTACCAACTCCAGCACCAGCCTTTGCATCACCTGCTTGCGGTTGGCAGATTCATCGCCGAATGATGGCAAATGGATGGTTTCACATTCAGCCAGCTTTTTGCTTCGAGCCGCTAATTGTTGCTCCAGTAGGTGAATGATGGTTTCATTCGACAACTGATCTGCAAAATGCAACTGCACGAGTAAAGGTTCTCTGATAGTCGGTAAGGGCTGATGAATCCCTAGCCATCGCCTAAATTCGGCTTTCCCTGGCTCCGTCACACTGTAGACTTTGCGGTTGGGGCGATCGTGTTGAATCTCAATGTTACAGGTAATCCAGCCTTGCTCAACTAGCTTATCGAGAGTTCTGTAAATTTGTGCCTGATCTGCTGGCCATAAATGGGCAATGCATTGATCGAAGCAGCTCGTTTTGAGGTCGTAGCCCGTCATTTCTTGCTGCTGAAGAAGACCTAAAATTACATTTGCTAGCGACATGAAGATGGTTTTCCCATAATTGATATTTTCTCGCTCGGTTCTACACTATGTAGTTCTTATAATTTTATGTTAATATATGATTAATCAAATATAAGATATGACGTTTATAAAAGATATGCTCATTATAGTGCTTCTTAGCAAGGAAACCTAAATACATAAAAAACTCCATTCACAAGGACATGGGGAAGAAGAAGGGAATAGGTTAAAGGTAACAGGGTACAGATCCCTATCACCTGTTACCTGTCTACCTGTCCCCCCAATCCTAATGAAATTATTTAAGCCATTGAAGACTATTGTAACAAGAGGATAAGTAACATTGACTTCTAACGCACTTACACAAAGAATACGTCAGCATCAATATCTGCGTGATTTACGAAACAAATTACTCCACCTTCACAAGATGTTGCTGGAGACAGAACGTATTGCCTACGAACAGATTAGTGGACGAGTATCAAGTGCAGAACTTCTTCAGCTAGTCATTGCTCACGAACAATTTGCTTGGCTACATCGCATTTCTGAGATGGTTGTGCAAGTTGATGAAATGCTCCAAGCAGATGAACCGATATTGCTGGACGATTTCCAAAAATTGATTGCTGATGTCCGTACACTCATTGTACCGCTAGAGACGGGTAATACCTTCGAGAGAAAGTATTACAACGCTCTCCAGCGCGAACCTGGTGCTGTATTGGCACATGCGGAGATATCCAGATTTCTCACGTCTAAGGTTTAGTATCCCAAATTATTTGTAGTAGGGACGCACGGCTGTGCGCCCCTACTATGGGATGCTTTTTTAACCGGAAGTCCCTAAAGGTAAGATATTTCTAAGCGATCGCTAATTTACCCAAACAGTGCTGAGTACAAAGAGCAAATGGAAAATAATAACTCCTAATTCTTAACTCCTAACTAATGACTAACGATCCATTTGCACCAGTTATTGGACAACAGCAAGCTATAGAATTACTCACTCAGGCTGTCAGACAAAACCGGGTTCCTCCAGCTTACTTATTTGTGGGACCAGATGGTGTAGGCAGGAGTTTAGCAGCCAGGTGTTTTGTGGAATTGCTATTTTCTAGTGGCATGGGAGTCAGTGCATCTTTACAAAACCGTTTGCGTCAGGGGAACCACCCAGCTTTATTGTGGGTGCAACCAACGTACCAATACCAGGGACAACGATTAACAGCAGCAGAAGCAGCCGAAAAAGGACTCAAGCGTAAAGCACCACCTGTAATTAGACTAGAGCAAATTCGGGAAATTACCGAGTTTTTAGGTCGTCCGCCTTTGGAAGCGCCGAGGAATGTGGTAGTGCTGGAAGAAGCCCAAACAATGGCAGAAGCCGCAGCCAATGCTTTACTTAAAACCTTGGAAGAACCGGGACAGGCGACATTAATTTTAATTGCACCGACACCTGAATCTGTGTTGCCGACTTTGGTATCACGCTGTCAACGCATTCCTTTTTATCGCTTAGATGCCCAGTCTTTAGCTGTTGTACTCACACAAACAAATCATCAGGAAATTTTGCAAAATCAGGCAGTATTGAGCATAGCATCTGGTAGTGCCGGCAGTGCGATCGCATCTTATGAACAATTACAAGCTATTCCTGATGAGTTACTTGAAGACTTGAAAAAAGCGCCTAAATCTTACCGTAACGCCTTAGAGTTAGCCAAAAAAATTGATAAGGATTTAGATACAGAAGCACAACTGTGGTTAGTTGATTATCTTCAGCAATTCTACTGGCAGCAGTGGCATCAATCTAGTATCATTAACCAGCTAGAACAATCTCGAAAACACTTGCTTTCTTACGCTCAACCACGGCTAGTTTGGGAATGTCTGCTTTTATCTGTGTATCAAAAATCAAATTTTATTTATCCTACTCATCGCTGAGTGCGATTGTATTTCTATAATTTCTCATCAAAGCCTCAGTAGAATATTTAATTAATTCGTAGCGAAATAAATTAGGCAAAACTCTGCATTACTTTGCGTCCCTCTGCGTTTCAAAACATTACAATGTCTTGTTCATGGTCTATCGTCAAGTTCATAGCGAGTGAAGGTATTGTAATAAAAGCGATTCCTGGATAAAACAAAAAGTTTATATGACCTCAGTTTCTCCTCACAAAAAAGCCAGAGCCTTAAAACCTACCAGCCGCCGCCCTGCGAAAGAACTTTGTAGCGAGTGCGGACTATGCGATACATACTATATTCACTATGTCAAGGAAGCCTGTGCTTTTATTAATCAGCAAATAGGTGAACTTGAAGAAGAAACACACACGCGATCGCGCCATCTCGAAAACCCCGATGAACTCTACTTTGGTGTTCATCAAGACATGATAGCAGCGAAGAAACAGCAGCCCATTGAAGGCGCACAATGGACGGGTATTGTTAGCAGCATTGCCATTGAAATGCTGAATCGCGGCTTAGTTGAAGGTGTCGTCTGCGTGCAAAACACCAAAGAAGACCGCTTTCAACCCATGCCCGTCATCGCCCGTACCCCAGAAGAAATACTAGCAGCACGGGTAAATAAACCAACGCTTTCCCCGAGCCTTTCCATATTAGAACAGGTGGAAAAATCGGGAATGAAGCGGCTGTTGGTAATTGGTGTTGGTTGCCAAATCCAGGCATTACGAGCCGTAGAAAAACAACTTGGTTTAGAAAAGCTGTATGTTTTGGGTACGCCTTGCGTAGACAACGTTAACCGCGCCGGACTGCAAAAATTCTTAGAAACCACCAGCCGCTCGCCTGATACAGTTGTACATTACGAATTCATGCAAGACTTCCGGGTTCATTTCAAACATGAAGATGGCTCATCAGAAACAGTGCCTTTCTTTGGCTTGAAGACCAACAAACTCAAAGATGTCTTTGCCCCATCCTGTATGAGTTGCTTTGATTACGTCAACTCCTTAGCCGACTTAGTTGTTGGCTATATGGGCGCACCCTTCGGTTGGCAATGGATTGTAGTTAGAAATGACACTGGTAAGGAAATGCTGGATTTAGTAAAAGACCAGTTAGATACCCAACCAGTAACGTCTAAAGGCAACCGGAAAGAAGCCGTACAACAAAGTATTCCCGCTTACGATAAAGGTGTTACTCTACCGATGTGGGCAGCAAAACTGATGGGTGTGGTAATCGAAAAAATCGGCCCCAAGGGTCTAGAATATGCGCGATTTTCCATTGATTCTCACTTTACTCGGAATTATTTGTATGTGAAGCGCAATCATCCAGAAAAATTAGAAGCGCACGTTCCAGAGTTTGCCAAGCGTATTGTTGGACAATATAAATTACCAGAATAGAAGAGGATCTGGGGCATTGGGCATTGGGCATTGGGCAGAGGAGAAAAACTTACTACTACTAATTCTCCCCTGCTCCCCTGCTCCCCTGCTCCCCTGCTCCCCTGCTCCCCTGCCCCCCCTCACTGCTGACTCAACTCGATAACATTCCCATCAGGGTCTTGAGTGAACAGGGCAGCGCGACCGGAGGCGCTAGCTTGAATGGGATAATTATGATTGAGGAATTCCTGTTTGGCAGCGTCTAAGTTAGCTACTGTGAAAGCGATGTGGGGATTACGTCCCCATTTTTCGTTTCGGTTTTCCGTGGGGACAGTGGTTGCAACTATCAGGTGAATTTGATAGTCGCCGACTTGATACCATGCACCAGGGTAGCTTAGGGAACGATCTATTTTGGATAATCCCAATACTTTGCCATAAAAATGTTCAGAGCGTTCTAAGTTAGTCACAAGAATCGCTGTATGGAGACTTTGGGTAATCTGCATTGTCGGTAAGATGCGATCGCGTTTATTTAGATTTTGGCGTAGTTTGAACTCTTTCGGTGAGTGAGGGAGACAGGAAAAGAAGAATTAATAACCAACGCCTAATGACAAAGGACAAAGGACAAATACGATCACAAACTCAAAGGCAGCTGAACTGTAAACGTTGTCCAGCCCTGAGAACTGGTAACTTCAATTCTGCCTTGGAGATATTCTACTAACTTCTTAACCAATGTTAAACCTAATCCTGTGCCGCTCTGTTGCCAGCGTTCCCGTTTCGGGTTGCCGTAGGCATCGCTTTCAGGAATCCGGTAAAACGGGTCAAAAATTCGAGATTGTTCTTTTTTCGGAATTATCACACCAGAGTTACTAATTGTGATTTGAAAATAAGGAACTTGAAAATTATCTAATACACCAGATTTAGCATCCTCATTTGTCAGACTTTTTGTAGTGTCAATTACCTGAACCTTTAACACAATCTCTCCATCAGGCGGAGTGTATTTACAAGTATTGTTGAGTAACTCGGAGATAATTTCAGTCAGGCTAGCCAAGTCTGAAACTAAAGGCGGTAAATCTGGAGAAACACTAACTTGCAAAGACTGTTGCCTAGCTTGAGCGCGTTCTTGAAAATACTCGGCAACGTGAGGCAACCAGTTTTGCAGTTTAATTGAAGTTAATTCCAAGGGATAGACATCTGCATCAATCATTCGTAGATGCAGCAAATTGTCTACCAAATCCAGTTCTTGTTCGCATTGTTCGCGCAGAATACCTAAGTAGTGGGCTACAGATTCAGATGGAGGAAGTGTGTTTGAATTTAAGATGCCCTGCCGATCGAGAATATTTTCTAGCACAGAAATTGCCATTTTGATGTTTGACAAGGGCGTTCGCATTTCATGAGAAGTGGTTGCCAGAAAATCCTCTTTTAACTTGTTCAGGCGTTGAAGTTCTGCCACTCGAATTTCTAGTTGTTGAGCGCGTTCATCTGCGAGATTGCGTTCTTCGGTTAACCGTCGTTGCGTGTCATCTCGGAAAACAAATACGGCTCCTGTAATTACACCACTATTATTTTTCAAGAGAGTAGCGCTATCAGCTATTGGTATAGTTTTTCTGTTTTTAGCAACTAGTAAAACACCACTGCCTAAATATATAGTAGTTTTTTTTTGGAGAGCTGCAATAATTGGATTTTCTATCGGTAGCTGAGTTTGTTCATCAATAATTTTGATAACTTCAGCTAACATCTTGTCTTTAGCTTCATTCCATTGCCACCCTTTCAGAGCTTCAGCTACCTGATTCATGTATTTAATATTTAATTCAGTATCGACTACAATTACCCCATCGCCCATTCCCCGAAGTACAGAACTTAAAAATTGCTCGCGATCGTAGCGATTGAGTGCTGTTTGAATGGCAACATAAAGTTCTTGTTCCTTTATGGGTTTGAGAATGTATCCAAAGGGGGATGTTAGCGTTGCTCGCTCAACAGTACTTTTATCAGAGTGCCCAGTGACGTAGATAATCGGAATTTGCAAATGATGCCAAATTTGCTCTGCTGCCTGGATACCGTCTATTTCACCTCGTAACCTGATATCCATTAAAATCAAATTTGGGCGTAATTTAGTTGCTTTTGCAATTGCCTCTTCGGCAGAATCGGCGATATCTAAAACAACATATCCTAAAGACTCTAAAGTTTCTTGTAAGTTGATAGCAAGGATATATTCATCTTCAACAACAAGGACTCGAACTGTCTCTTTTGTCTGCGTGTTTGATGAGATGTCAATTATGTTCATGTCCGGCTGTTTGTAAAAGTAATTTTGAACTCTGTACCTTGTTGAGAGTCAATTTCAAGTTTTCCTCTTAGCTGCTTGACTAAACCCTGGACAAGGGTTATGCCCAGCGTTTTGGTTTTCTTGCTATCAAAATTTTCAGGTAAGCCAACACCATTATCTTTAATAATGAGTATCAAATTAGATTCGGACTTTTGATAAAACTTAACCTCAATTTTTCCCCCACGATTACCAACAAAAGCGTATTTTAAAGCATTAGAAACCAGTTCGTTGATAATTAAGCCGCAAGGAATGGCGGTTTCGATGTCGAGGCTAGCATTATCAACTTGAATATTTAGTTTAATCTGGCTGGAACTGACATTATAGGAATCAAATAAATGAGTTGTTAAATCTGGAATGTATTGAGCGAAATCAATATCAGCAAGGTCTTCAGAACGGTATAGTTTTTCATGAACTAGGGCAATGGAAGCAATGCGGTTTTGGCTATCGCGCAAAATAGCTGTCACCACAGGATCTTGTGTTCGTCTGCATTGCATTTGCAGCAAACTGCTGACAATTCCTAAATTATTTTTAACACGATGATGAATTTCTTTGAGTAATACCTCCTTTTCTTTTAGAGAGGCTTTGATTTTTTCCTCCGCTTGCTTTTGCTCAGTGATATCTTGATGGATGGCCACAAGGACGCTTCCATACTCAGGATGTTCAAAAACGGAAGCGGTAGCGCTACACCAGAATGGAGTACCATCTTTTTTAATATTATGGACTTCATAGGTTGCTTCACCGTGTTTCAAAATAGTAGTTCTAATCGCCTGATTAACATCTTCAGGTGTATGATATTTATCACCGTAGTTGACAATCGACACGTGCTGGCCGATTAATTCACCAGGGTCATAACCAAACATTTGCTCGAATTTAGGATTGGCGTAGACAAACACGGCATCTGTGGCACGAACTAGGCAAATTCCCTCCGCCATGTTGCGGGTAATAACTGCCTGCAACTCTAACATTTGTTCAGCTCGTTTGCGATCGCTGATTTCAACTACGACAATGCCCATGCTAATAGGTTGATCGGCTTCAGACTGAATTGGAAAATAGGAAGCTAGCCAAGTCCTGATTACACCTGGAAGTTTTGGGGTTTCTCCACTGATTTCAAAATCCAGAATCGGTTCGCCCATTGTTAAGACATGTTGAAAGACTTGCTCCAGTTTTGATGCCAAATCAGGGATAATCTTCCACGGTGTCTTGCCAATATGCTCTGCCGCGGGAATGCCATTAATTTCTGCTAATGCTTCATTAATGAATGAATAACGCAGTTCCTGATCGAGAATAGTTATACCAACAGGTGCATTATTGATGAAGGTATCCAATAACTTTTGCTTGTGAGCTAGTTCTCGCTCTAGAATCTTGCGTTCTGTGATGTCAATCGCCACCCTACCCACTAGCTTTTGTTCAGACAATCCAAGAATTGGGAATTTGTATACCAAGAACTCACCAAGAGAACCGTCTGGTCGGGGAGCAACTTCAATCATCTCCATTACCTGATTTGTCTCTATGACTGTGTGAATATGTTCAAAATGCTGCCGAGCAATTTCATCTGGGTAGAGGTTAGAAATAGATTGCCCAATCACTTGTTCGGGTAGTAATTTAAATGTTCGCAGGTATGTTTGATTTAAGTAAAGTACACGCCCATCTGTATCAGTAATCCAAGCTAGCACTGGGCTGTTGTTCATAAATGCCTGGAACCGAGCTTCACTTTCTTGCAAGGCTGCTTCTGCTTGCTTTTGCTCACTAACATCAATAATTATTCCCAGCATCCGTATAGGATTGCCTGCTTCGTTGTAAACACCACGCCCTTTCCCTGTGAGCCAGTGAACCCTGCCATCGGGAAAAATCACTCGATATTCACCTTGAAAATTAATATGTTGTGCCAGTGCATTTGATACAGCCTGTTCAATTCGGTCAACATCCTCTGGATGCACACACTTGCGCCATAGTTGATAGCTGGCTGCTGATATTTCTGGCTCTAAACCTAACAAACGATAATGGTTGTCGTTCCAGGTAAGTTCGTTTGTTTGAACATTCCAATCCCAAAGACCGATGTGGTTAAATTCTAACGTTAGTCTCAGTTGTTCTTCACTTTTGGCTAAGGCTGCTTCGGCTTGTTTTTGTTCGCGTAGCGCGGCTTGTTGCTCGCTGATATCCCGATGAGTACCAGTCATTCGCAGAGGCTTTCCCTGTCCATCTCGGATGACAACTTTGCCGTAGTTAGCAATCCATTTGTATTCACCCCACTTACTTTGAAGTCGATAGTCAAATTTGTAGGGTACTGAACTGTCCTTGAGATGATCTGCCAAGATTTTCTCAACCCAAGGCAAATCCTCTGGATGAACTAATCGCTCCCAAGTACTAAAATCTTGTGGGAGTTCATCAAAAGTGTATCCGAGCATTTCTAAATAGCGCGGGCTGTAATACACCTCTTTAGTGAGAATGTTCCAGTCCCACAAACCATCGCCCGAAGCCTCAAGTGCTAACTGTAGTCGTTCTTCACTTTCTCGGAGGGCTATTTCTGCCCGTTTGCGGCCTTCTTCGACGCGCTTACGCACAGTTATATCTGTGACTCGCACTAGGTTCATCACGTTACCAGCAACGGTAATTTGTTTGGCTGCGATGTTTCCCCAAAAGGATTTGCCCTGCTTAGTAATGTATTCAATTTCTAAACTCCAAAACCCTTGCTGATTAATTTCTGCGGTTATGGAGTCTAACTCATCAGGAGTGAACTGTTGTTTTTGCAGAGTGTTACCTGCAATGTTAATGAGTTCAGCTTTGTTAGAGGCTGCAAATAGCTTCACTGCTCGATCGTTACAGTCAATAGTCAATAATGTTTCTACATTTACCAAAAAAAGCGCATCGGCAGATTCATTATAGACAGCTTCTAGCAGTTCACGACTACGGATGATTTCTAACTCATTTTGTTTGCGTTCTGTAATATCTAGAATAGCGCCCAACACCTTAACTGCCTGCCCTTGAGCGTTATAAGCTATCTCTGCTTTCCCCTCAAGGTAGCGCACTGAGCCATCGGGTCGGACAATTCGGAACTCAATACTGAAAGGGGTTTCTTGGGCGATGGCTTGTTCAAAATTGGTCTGGAACTGTGTGCGATCCTCTGGGTGAAGCATCTGGAGGAATTCTGCCTGAGTCGGTTCACTTTCAATTGGATTTAGACCAAAGATGCGAAAGGTTTCCATAGACCAGCAGCGCTTTTTGGTTACTAAGTTAAATTCCCAACTGCCTATATGGGCGATTTGTTGAGTAGTGGCTAGCAGGGCCTCACTTTGTTGGAGTTTTTCTTCAGCCTGTTTGAGTTCGGTAATATCTCGCCCTTCTGGAATCAACAAAATAACTTGACCTGTCTCGTCTAAAAGCGGACGGAGTGAAAAATCAATTGTTGCTACTCGGTTATTTGCACCGAGAACATCAACTTCATAGCGGATAAACTCTCCTTGGGCTGCACGAGCGATCGCTTGTTTTAATTCTGCTTGAGTTTGCGGTGAAATTGTCCACCAGTGTGCTTCCCAAAAAGGACGATTGATTACATCTTCTAGTTTCAGTCCAGCAAAATTTAGCGCCGTCTGGTTCGCTTCCAGTAAAATGCCAACTGGCGTTAGCAGTCCCATGAACTGGAAAGTGTTATTGAAGATGGCGCGGAAACGGCGATCGCTTTGGTGCAATTTGGCAGTGCGTTCTTGTACCTTGGCTTCTAAATCGGTGTTGAGGGTTTGGAGATTGTGGTAAAGTTCGGCTTGTTGGATAGCGATCGCTAGTTGCACCGTCAGTTGCTTGAGCAATTCCACCTCAAATTTCTGCCATTGTCGCGGCGCAGAACATTGATGTGCGATAAATAGCCCCCAAAGTTCAACTGCTTGAGTCTCTTTGCTCTCTAACAAAATGGGGACAACTAAATTCGCCTTCACCTGAAACTGTTCCAAAAGTTGAATATGGCAATCACTTAAACCCGCTTCGTAGATGTTAGTTGCTGCCCAAATTTTTCCTTGGCGATATTCTTCCCCCTGATTTTCCTGAAAACAGGTATCTTCAATCGCCAGTCCTAAAATTGGTGTCCATTGGGGTAATACCGACTCCGCTACAATGCTACCCTGCATTTGTGGCATAAATTGATACACCAGTACCCGATCGGCGTCCAGTAACTGGCGGACTTCTTGAACACTCGTGGCAAGGATATCTTGAAGCTTCAACGATTGGCGAATATTAAGAGCGATCGCTCCTACTAACTTTTGTTGTTCCTGTTGCTGTTTTAGCTGCCGCATTAGCTGCATCTGCTCGATCGCCCCATGAACCGCTCGACGTAAATTATCAGAGGTCAGTTTTCCCTTGACTAGATAATCTTGCACCCCACTCTTGATCGCTTGGACTGCGATCGTTTCGTCTCCCTGTCCAGTCAGCATAATTACCGAAATTTGGCTGTTAGAAGTTTGCCTCTGTAGCCTAGTGAGAAATTCCAGCCCGTCTAAATCTGGTAATCGATAGTCCAACAAAATCACATCTGGTATTTTTGCTTGACAAGCTTGTAGGGCCTTATTTCCAGAATCAAATTCGGAAATATCATAAGTGTAGCGATCGTCCCGCTCTAGGAAGCGTCGATACAAAGCTCTATCTTCAGCAGAGTCTTCTACAAAAAATACAGTTCTCATGTTATCGGCCTCCTAAGACGGCTGCAAAAGTGGGGAGATGAGGGAGCAGAGGGGCAGAGGAGCAGAGGAGACAAGGGGGACAAGGGGAATTATTGAACAAGTCTCTCCCTTGTCTCTTGTCCATTCCCAATGCCCCATGCTCAATGCCCCATGCCCAATCTCCAATTCAATAAACCCTAAATCAGCAAATTCGGACTTTTTCTCGATCGCAGACTACTATTTTTAGTCGCATAAACGCATAATAGAATAGTGACTGATCTGTTCGTACCTTTACAATCTCTCAAACAAGGTGACTGGTTCAAGCTGATCTGCGGAGCCAGCTTCCAGCATTTGCCGGCAG
This sequence comes from Nostoc sp. JL23, assembly GCF_017115065.1. NCBI lineage: Bacteria > Bacillati > Cyanobacteriota > Cyanophyceae > Nostocales > Nostocaceae > Nostoc > Nostoc sp. JL23. The sequence goes on along the minus strand of NZ_JABXKN010000137.1, from coordinate 3,121 downwards.
TCAGAAGTTTAACGTTAGCCTATACTTTGGCGGGCGCTGACTGCATAGATGTTGCAGCTGATCCAGCAGTAATTGCAGCAGCGCAATCAGGGCTACAAGCAGCCAAATCTCTGGCTAAGGATGCCCAAAAGCGAGGCTTTGACTACAAAGGCAATTTACCCTTTTTGATGGTCAGCCTAAACGATGGAGAAGACCCCCATTTTCGCAAAGCAGAATTTAATCCTCATGAGTGTCCTACAGACTGCCCTAGACCCTGTGAACGGATTTGTCCGGCACAAGCAATCGTGTTTGACAGTATCAAAGAAGACTTTTCAGGAGTAGTATCCGAAAAGTGTTATGGCTGCGGTCGTTGCATACCAATTTGCCCTTATAGTATAATTTATACAGCTTCATACGTGACAACGCCGGGAGCGATCGCACCATTGGTAATGTCAACGGGAGTAGATGCCGTAGAAATCCATACACAAGTCGGGCGGTTGGCAGAATTTGAGCGATTATGGCAAGCAATTTCACCGTGGGCGGATCAACTAAAGTTACTAGCAATCAGCTGTCCTGATGGCGAAGGGATGATTGACTATTTGAAAGCGCTGTATTACAGGATTACCCCACTGAAGGGTGCTTTAATTTGGCAAACCGATGGTCGTCCGATGAGTGGTGATATTGGCGATGGCACCACAATAGCTGCGGTGAAATTAGGGCAAAAAGTTTTGGCAGCTAAGTTACCGGGATATGTGCAGTTAGCAGGCGGCACTAATAACTATACCGTTGCTAAGTTAAAGGCAATGGGACTACTCAAAGAGGCAGGGGAGCAGGGGAGCAGGGGAGCAGGGGAGAAGGAAGAATTTTCTCCCTCTGCCCCTCTGCCCCTCTGCCCCTCTGCCTCCATCGCCGGGGTCGCCTACGGTAGCTACGCCCGCGTACTGCTGTCACCAATTCTCGAACAGTTAGAGAATAAGGAGGTAAGTAACACTAATGTGAAGGCGAATGTTCGCCTAGAAGAAGATGAAGTATTACTTTGGCAAGCTGTAGAACTTGCCCATTCTCTCGTTTCCCAGATCAAGTCACAGCAGGAGCCTTAATCGCTCGTTCGGAAAATACCCAGGACGGGTTCTCCTGCACGCAAATGTCCTCGCTATCTCTAAAAACGTCACCATAGAAAGCATGACGATTACAGACGATCTCCAAAAGTTATTAGACATTTTGCCCCAAGACCTGCAACAAGTACTAGAGAGTCATCCCAAACGAGATAGTTTAGTAGAAGTGGTCTTGGATTTGGGTCGTCGCCCAGAGGCTCGCTTTCCTAATCAAGCTGAGTATTTGAGCGAAGTACCCGTTACTCAAGAACAAATAGATGATTGCATTCAACGAGTCGGAATCTTTGGCGGAGATAATCGGGCAGGAATTGAGCAAACTTTGCATCGGATCAGCGCTATTCGCAACCGCACTGGTAAGATTATTGGCTTGACCTGTCGTGTTGGTCGGGCGGTATTCGGAACCATTGGTATGATCCGCGACTTGGTAGAAACTGGTAAATCGATTCTCATGCTGGGGCGTCCAGGCGTGGGCAAAACTACCGCCTTACGGGAAATAGCCCGTGTTTTAGCGGACGATCTGCATAAGCGAGTAGTTATTATTGACACCTCCAACGAAATCGCTGGGGATGGTGATGTTGCCCACCCCGCCATTGGTCGCGCTCGGCGGATGCAAGTGGCTCATCCAAATCAACAGCATCAGGTGATGATTGAAGCAGTGGAAAACCACATGCCAGAGGTCATTGTCATTGATGAAATTGGCACGGAACTGGAAGCTTTAGCGGCTCGTACCATTGCGGAACGGGGTGTACAGTTGGTAGGTACTGCCCACGGAAATCAGATCGAAAATCTGATTAAAAACCCCACCCTGGCTGATTTAGTTGGGGGCATCCAAGCTGTGACGCTGGGAGACGATGAAGCCAGACGGCGAGGCTCTCAAAAGACTGTTTTGGAGCGAAAAGCCCCACCTACCTTTGAAATTGCTGTGGAAATGTTGGAACGCCAACGCTGGACAGTACACGAAAGTGTTGCTGACACCGTAGATAATCTGCTGCGGGGTCGTCAGCCTACCCCACAAACGAGAACCGTTGATGACCAAGGCAAAATTGGTGTTACAAGGCAGTTAGCTGTTGTCAACGGTCGTGGTGGACAGCTAGCAACAGTGGAAGATTCTTTCCCGCCGGCGCGACCGTCTAATGGCTGGCGTTCATCTGGACAAATGGTCGCACTACCCCAATTGCCTGTAGAGCGGGTAACTGGGCGCAGCGAGTTTGACCGTTTGCTGGATGAATCTTTCAATTATTCTGAGAGCATTGATTTTGATGCTGCTACAAGAGTGCCAGGGCCGAATGGTGAAGATTTGCCATTGCACGTTTACCCTTATGGGGTTAGCCGTCACCAACTAGAACAAGTAATTAGCGTGCTAACTTTGCCCGTGATATTGACAAAAGATATAGATAGTGCTGATGCAATTTTAGCACTGCGATCGCACGTCAAAAACCACGCCAAATTACGCCAAATGGCCAAAGCTCGTCATGTACCCATCCACGTAATTAAGTCCAGCACTATTCCCCAAATTACCCGTGGTTTGCGGCGCTTGCTGAACATCGACGACCCAGAAATGGCCGATGATAGAGAACTACAATTGTTTTTGCACAATGGTAGCGATGATGAAATGGATGCTCTTGAAGAAGCTAGACTTGCCGTTGAGCAAATTGTGATTCCTAAAGGACAGCCAGTCGAGTTATTGCCGCGTTCTCCCCAAGTTCGCAAAATGCAACATGAGTTGGTAGAACATTATCGCCTCAAGTCGCATAGTTTTGGCGAAGAACCAAATAGAAGATTACGGATTTATCCAGCGTAACTTTAATAACTCTACCAAAGAGTTTACCTACGATGTACACACAAGCCTTTGTCAAGGTAATTTACGGCTAGTCTCATAGATAGCCCCTGAGATACCTCAACCTGTCCCTCTCTTTACTAAGGATTAGGACAGGGTGGGGTTTTGGAGGACTTTTGGGGAATCGGATAACTTATATCATGTTCGGTAAATCACTTACGATTAAGCCCCGATTTTAATCCACCAGTGA
>NZ_JABXKN010000114.1:0-20333 GCF_017115065.1 Nostoc sp. JL23 | reverse complement strand
TCACTGGTGGATTAAAATCGGGGCTTAATCGTAAGTGATTTACCGAACATGATATAATACCTCGCAGGTTGCTTTCGATTTAGCAACAGTGATGAAAGCAGCTCAAGCAATTTCCAGCGAGATTGAACTGGAGCAGTTGCTTAGTTCGTTAATGCAAATCCTGATCGAGAATGCTGGGGCCCAAACCGGATGTTTGCTTTTAGAGAACGCAGGCGAATGGAGAATCGACGCTGCTTGTGAACTGGTTGAAGGTGAAAGTGGCCGCACGACCCGAGTGCTGCAATCGACTCCAATCACGAATCGCTTACCTGAATCAATCATTCAATATGTGATCCGAACCCATGAAACTGTCCTCTTAAATGACGCAACGCGTGAAGGTCATTTCATCCATGATCCCTATATTCAGAATAATCAAACTCAATCGCTTCTCTGTTTGCCGCTGGTGAATCAGAGCAAGCTTGTTGGCGTGTTGTATCTAGAAAATCAATTAGCGGCTGGAGCCTTTACACCCGATCGAACCCAAGTTCTGAATCTACTCTCTACGCAGGCAGCGATCGCGATCGAAAATGCTAAACTCTACTCAAAGCTCCGCGCCAGCGAAAATCAGATGGCTCAATTTCTCGAAGCGATTCCCGTAGGCATTGGCATTATTGACGCGATGGGTTGCCCTTACTATGTCAATCAGCGGGGCATTGAGCTGATGGGTAAAGGCGTTGATCCTGCCGCCACAGCGGAGCAACTTTCAGAGGTTTATCAATTTTATGTAACGGGAACCGATCAAATTTATCCGAGTGAGAGACTGCCAATTATCCGAGCGTTGAGCGGCGAATGCACCAGGATTGACGACGTAGAGATTCACCAAAACAACGCAATTATTCCCGTTGAAGGATGGGGCACTCCAGTTTTTGACGAACAGGGTAAGGTGGCTTATGCGATCGTCGCCTTTCAAGACATTACCGAGCGTAAGCAAGCAGAGAAACTGCTAGCCGACTACAACCAAACGTTAGAACAACAAGTCACTGAGCGAACGTTGCTGCTTTCACAAGAGATTGAACAGCGTCAGCAAGTTGAAAACGCCTTGCGCCAAAGTGAAGAGCAACGTAGGCTGACAATGAATTTCGCCTACATCGGCAGTTGGAATTGGAACATCTTAGACAATACAGTGCATTGGGATGATAACAACACTCGATTGCTGGGGGTAGAGCCTGGTGAAGTTGAGGTTAGCTATCGGGCGTGGTGGGATCGGGTTCATCCAGAAGATGTCGATCGGGTTGATCAAGCGCTTACAACCGCTCTGGCAACTCATACTGATTATGAAGGGGAATATCGAATAATTTACCCAGATGGTAGTATTCACTGGCTCGTTAGTCGAGGTCGAGGGATCTATAACGAAGCCGGACAGCCTGTGCGAATGTTGGGTGTATCTTTCGATATTAGCGAACAGCGAAACGCTGCACTGCAAGAACGCAAACGTGCCGAAGCAGCCTCCATTTTAGAGGAACGCAACCGCATGGCACGAGAAATTCATGATACACTGGCGCAAGCATTCACAGGGATTCTGGTTCACATGGGAGCCGTCTCTCGATTAGTCGCAACCAACCCAAATGCCGTGCAGACCCATATTGATACGGTTCGAGATCTGGCTCGCAGTGGGCTAACAGAGGCTCGGCGATCGGTTGCCGCACTGCGTCCCCAATTACTAGAAGATGGCGACCTGTGGACGGCACTGGATCGATTTATATCCACCATGTCATCCTTAACCGAAACCCACCTGATTTACGACATTATTGGCACACCCTATGTGCTACCGCCCGAAACTGAGAATCATCTCCTGAGAATTGGGCAGGAAGCCTTTACGAATGCAATCAAGTACGCCCATGCGGGCGAAATTCGAGTGGAGTTGGTTTATGAACCAACCTCATGCTTTTTACGAGTTAAAGACAATGGACAAGGATTTGAAGTCACCACCACCACGCTCAGCCAAGGATTTGGCCTACTGGGAATAACTGAACGAGCCGAACACATTGGGGCACAGCTTTCGATCGAGAGTCAACTAGGGCAGGGAACAGAAGTGCTTGTCACTGTAAATCGGGAGGCAGTGATATGAGCCAGTCCGCAACAGTCCGCATTTTGATTGTTGATGATCACGCGATCGTCCGCCAAGGACTCGCTGCCATGATTGAGAATGAGCCCGATATGACCGTGGTGGGACAGGCGGGCAACGGGCAGGACGCGCTCGACCGATATCGACAGCTACAGCCTGATATTACCTTAATGGACTTACGTATGCCCCACATGAGCGGCGTAGATGCGACCATCGCCATCTGCGCTGAATTTACCCATGCCCGGATCATTGTGCTAACCACTTACGATGGTGATGAAGATATTTATCGTGGATTGCGTGCTGGCGCTAAAGGCTATCTGCTCAAGGATGCTGAACCCGATGCCCTCCTTAATGCCATCCGTATCGTTCACAGCGGGCAACAATATATCCCTTCCGAAGTTGCTGCCAAACTGGTGCAACGGATGAATAACCCAGAGTTGAGCGATCGCGAGCGAGAAGTCATTCATCTTATGGTCGATGGTTTAAGCAATCATGACATTGGTGTGGCTTTGAATATTACTGAAAGTACGGTCAAATTCCACATCAATCGCATCTTGAGCAAATTGGGCGTAAGCGATCGCACTCAGGCGGTGGTTACAGCATTGAAACGAGGACTTGCTAAGTTGTGACTGAACTTAAGTTCGGTTGCTGATTAGCCGCAGAGATAGATAATGCCCATCCTTTCGTTTCTTCCAAGACTAAACGCTGGGTTGGCGACAAAGTATTATCAACTTTGTAAGCTAGAGCTATCGAAATGAAGGAGCGAAATTCCAATATTTTGGGAAGAACAAAGGGTCAAGAGTAAAGATAAAAACAAATTGCTTTTCATCCTTTTTCTCTTTGATCAGGATGTATTGGAAGGTTCAACGATTGTAGGAGGAATCATAAATAGTCATGGCAGTTACTCATGTCATGAGAAACTCTTTTGTCAAAATGTCCGATGAACCAAGATAGCTATTCTAACCAACTCCTTGTTCTACCTTCCCAGCGTGACCACTACCAGGGAACGCTCAATGCCCCAGTTGTACTTGTGGAATATGGAAACTACGAATGTTCTCAATGCGGAGAACTGCATCAATTAATTCAGGTCATTCAACAGCATTTCACTTCTGTTTTTCTTGAGGAGAATCGGATTTGTGTAGTATTTCGTCATTTCATTGAGAATACACTCCATCCCCGCGCGCAAAAGGTAGCGGAAGCTGTAGAGGCCGCCGCCGCACAGGGTCAGTTTTGGCCAATGCATGACCTACTGTTTACGCATCAACAAGCCCTGGATAATGGCTTTCTTGTGGAGTATGCCGATAGTTTAGGGCTTGATATTTCTCAATTTCTGCAAGATATATCGACACAAGCTCACATTGATCGCATCAATCAAGATATCGAGAGTGGATATCAAAGTGGAGTAACAGCTGCCCCAGCACTGTTTATTAATGGGATTCACTATAGCGATCGCTGGACTGTTGAGCAGATAATGGCAGCGATTGTTGCTGCAAATGATTAACGACAAGAACCAGAGATTTCAGCAATTTAGTAAGAATACAGAGGCTAGGGATAATTTTATCTCCTTTGGGCTTCATTATGAGTATTTTCAGCCTATTACCACTGCTCGATAATCTCAACATGAACACAAATACAAACATATTCAACATGAATACAAATACAAACATCCGAATTGATTCCACCGAACTACTCGGCAAAAAAGTTTTGGTAACAGGCGGGACAAAAGGCATAGGTGAAGCGATCGCTACACGACTGAGGCAAGCCGGTGCAACGGTCATGACTACCGCTCGTTCAATTCCCGAAAACCTTGAATCGCCTGACCTGTTCATAGGGACTGACCTCAGCACGCCCGATGGGGCGAACAAACTTGTGCAGGAAGTATTCGCTCGTTTCGGCAGTGTGGACATCCTAATTAACAATGTCGGCGGCTCCTCTGCATCAAGCGGTGGTGCGCTTGCCCTGACAGATGGGGATTGGCAGCAGGCATTCAATGACAATTTATTCGCCGCCGTCCGTTTGGATCGGGCATTTCTGCCCCGGATGCTTGAACAGAAGTCAGGTGTCATCATCCATATCTCGTCGATCCAGCGTCGGCTCCCGCTTCACGACGCGACATTAGCGTATGCGGCGGCAAAAGCGGCGCTGGCAACCTACAGCAAAGGGCTGTCAAACGAAGTTGCGCCCCAGGGGGTGCGTGTCAACGCCGTCGCACCCGGCTTCATCGAAACGAAGGCGGCTAAGAGACTCATCGAGAGATTAGCTCAGCAGGCCGGCACTGACCTTGATGCTGAACGCCAAGGGCTGATGGACTCACTCGGAGGAATCCCGATGGGACGACCGGGCCGCCCCGAAGAGGTCGCGGAGCTTGTCGCTTTTCTAGCGTCCGACCGCGCCTCTTACATCACAGGCGCTGAATATGTCATTGACGGAGGAACGATCCCGACCGTCTAACGCCCAAGCAAGAACAAATCAACATTACAAAATTTGGAGGTACTTCTCTAATGGTGAACGAACACTACGACTTCATCGTCTGCGGCGCAGGCCCTGCGGGCTCAGTAATAGCGGCAAGGCTCGCCGAAGACAAACAAGTTAATGTTTTGCTAATCGAAGCAGGTGGAACTGATGAAGTGCCAGAGGTACTGACTCCAGCACAATGGCCGTTGAATCTTGGATCAGAACGTGACTGGGCCTTCGTTGCACAGCCCAACGCGCATCTGAACGGACGCTCAATTCCACTGAATATGGGCAAGGTCCTTGGGGGCGGCTCAAGTATCAACGTTATGGTGTGGGCACGAGGACACAAGAATGATTGGAACTACTTCGCTGACGCTTCCGGCGATCCGGCATGGGGGTATGAATCCGTCCTGGATATCTATCGCCGCATCGAAAACTGGCAGGGAGCGAGTGACCCTGTGCGTCGGGGAACAGGCGGCCCCGTTCACGTGGAATCCGCAGCAAATGCCCAGCCCATTGCACAGGCCATGGTTGAGGCTGCAAACAGCATGGGTATTCCGCGTTTCGAGAGTCCCAACGGCGAAATGATGGAAGGGCGCGGAGGCGCTGCTATAAACGATCTAATTATCCAGAACGGACGTCGCTCTTCCATCTTTCGGTCGTATGTCTATCCTCTCCTGAATCAGCCGAACTTATCGGTCTTGACTCACACCATTGTTAGCAAGCTTATCTTTGATGGCAGGTCGGTCATCGGAGTTGAGGTGATCCAGGATGGCAGGCGCAATCAGTACTACGCTTCGGAGGAAGTCATCCTCTCTCTCGGCGCAATCAATACGCCGAAGGTTCTCCTCCAATCCGGAATCGGACCGGAAGAGGAACTTCGCAGGCACGGAATACCCGTTGTTCAGCATCTTCCTGGGGTTGGCCAGAATCATCAGGATCACGTTTCGTTTGGCTGCATCTTTGAATACCATGAGCCTCAGAAGATTAGCAATGGCGGCTCGGAAGCTACTCTGTACTGGACGAGTGATCCCAACCTCAAGCAGCCCGACATGTTTCACTGCCAGGTTGAGTTTCCGGTGCCCAGCGCAGATACGGCTCACCTTGGGGTTCCAGCGCACGGTTGGACGATGTTTGCGGGTCTGTCGCACCCTAAAAGCCGGGGCACGGTGCGGCTTTCCGGCCCTGACGTAAACGATCCGGTGCTAATCGATGCAAACACTCTGTCGCACCCCGATGACCTGAAAGCCGCATTCACCAACATCGAACTTTGCCGTGACCTCGGCAATAGTACCGTCTTCGAGAAGCTGGTGAAACGTGAAGCGCTGCCAGGCAAACTAGGTCGAAGCGAAATGGAGAACTTCGCCCGCAACGCAGCGGTTACATACTGGCATCAGTCCTGTACCGCCAAAATGGGGCAAGATTCCATGTCTGTAGTCGATGGCAATCTGAAGGTCTATGGCATCAATAAGCTGCGCGTGGCGGATGCTTCCATCATGCCTGAGATCACCAGTGGAAATACGATGGCCCCCTGCGTCGTTATCGGCGAACGAGCAGCAGACATTCTCAAGAAGGCGCACCGGATGACGTCCTGCCAGGCGGTGGAAGTGGCTGGTTGAGCCGCCCACTGTACGGAGATGAAAAGTGATCGTGACGGGTGCGAGATGTCGGTACCTCCAGGTGAGTACGGCACGGGAGTCCGACTGTCCTACTGAACGAGAGCCGCGGCTTTGAGCAGTCCGATTCGCTGAACATCTCGATCAGATGCCGACCCCTGCACCTGAGCATTGAGTGAAAACTTGCTGTTCAAATCCCAATTTCCGTCCTCAGTCACGCACTGATGACTACGCCAAATTGAGTTCGATCGAAAGTGTCATGGAGGAATAGCCGCATGAGTATCTCAACCCGGCAGCGTATTATAGCTACGTCCCACGGCTCCCTCGCAGTCGAGGAGACTGGATCAGGCGGTATACCAGTGCTGCTGATCCATGGCAATTCGTTTTGCCGTGGTGTTTTTCGCAATCAGATGCAAGGACAGATCGCGAAGAAACATCGCTTCATCGCGTTCGATTTGCCAGGTCACGGACAGTCCAGCAACGCAGCTGATCCGAAACTTAGCTACACGCTACCCGGACTTGCGGACGCCGCCGTCGAGTTGCTCGACGAATTGGGTATAGCCGAGGTCATCGTGTTTGGTTGGTCGCTCGGCGGACATATCGGGATAGAGATGATCCCGCGTTTTCCGGGGATGCGAGGGCTGATGATTTGCAGTGCCCCACCTGTGAGTCACAATCAGATGTCGCAAGGGTTCAACGCGTCACCGCATCTGGGCGTCGCAAGCAAGCAGGAGTTGTCTGAAGCAGAGGTCAACGCCTTCGTTGAAGGCACCATCGGTAAATCGGCTGAGCCATTCCTCCGGGATGCCGTCGCGCGTGCAGATGGCCGTTTTCGCAAGAGGCTGTTTGAGGCCGCGCGTGCTGGAGAAGGCGTGAACCAGCGTCTGATCTTGGAAAGCAGTCCTGTTCCGCTCGCAGTGGTGAATGGTGGCGCGGATCGCCTAGTTAATCTTGATTACTTCGATACTGTCGCGTATGCCAATTTGTGGGAGGGCCGCTGTCATCGCCTGGGGCACGCCCCTTTCTGGGAAGCGCAGGAAGAATTCGCTCCGGTACTCGAACGTTTCTTACGGGATGTCGAAACCGGCCGTGGAACCAATTTTTATAAAGACTGAGATTGTTCTTGTGCTTATCGAAATCAAACAATAAACCAATTCCCAAAAAAAGAGACTCTCATGCCTTACGTTAGTGTCGGTCAAGAAAATTCTGCCAGCATTGATATTTACTACGAAGATTTTGGAGTGGGTCAACCTGTGGTGTTGATTCATGGGTTTCCGCTCAGTGGTCATTCCTGGGAAAAACAGGTTGGAGTGTTGCTAAAAGAAGGCTACCGAGTCATCACTTACGATCGCCGAGGATTTGGTGATTCCAGTCAGCCTTCGTTTGGCTATGACTACAACACCTTTGCGGCGGATTTAGACACGCTGATGACAAAACTTGATTTGCGTAATGCTGTTCTGGTCGGCTTTTCAATGGGAACAGGTGAAGTAACTCGCTATCTTGGTAAATACGGTTCAGAGCGTGTCAGTAAAGCAGTGCTAATGGGTCCAGTGCCACCCTTTCTGTTGAAGACCGATGATAACCCGGAGGGAGTTCCTCAGAGTATTTTTGACGGCATTATGAGAGCAATTGCTGAAGACCGTCCAGTCTATCTATCCACATTCCTCAAAGACTTTTTCAACGTGGATGTGTTTCTCGGCGATCGCATCAGTAACGAGGCTGTCCAGATGAATTGGAATGTGGCAGCAGGAGCTTCTGCTAAAGCAACACTGGATTTTGTACCGTCTTGGCTGACTGACTTCCGCGACGATCTACCCCGCATTGACGTGCCAACTTTGATCATTCATGGAGATGCCGATCGCATGTTGCCGCTTGAGTCTACCGCAGCAAGACTCCCGAAGCTGATTAAAAACAGTCAACTTGTGGTCATTCCTGGCGGACCGCATGCCATTAACTGGACTCATGCTGATCAGGTCAACCCTGTGCTGCTGGATTTTCTCAAAGAAAATTAAGCCACAAAAAAGCGTAAACCAAAAGATTTTGATATGGACAATATGACGACGGAATTCTACGTTTGCCGGGTGTGTTTGTGTATATGCCTGCAAATACACCCCATGCAATTCAACGGCTAGTTCTCTATCAGGGTTAGTTAGATTAAGAATTAGTAGTTTAGTTTTACCAAGTTAATCAAAAGTGATAATTGTACAGTTACACAAGATAAAGGGCGCATATATTTTTTGGTCTAAACTATCACTAACTATCTCTAACCCTGATTACTACGTTTTTATGAAGATATCAAAGCTGGCTTTCAAAGCTTTGTACAGACTCACTTGTAAATTTTTGGACAGGTCTATTAACGCTCTTTCAATCATCCATCTTTTTGGAAGAACTATCATGAAACCAATCACAATCGACACGATTACTCAGGCTGTCATTAACCACGGTGACGGTGGCAAAACTCATCCACGCCTGTACGAAATTTACACAAGTTTAGTAAACCATCTTCACGCCTTTGTACGCGAGGTGAACCTGACCAAACCCGAATTGCAGTTGGGGCGTGATTTCCTCAATCAAGCCAGCCGCCATAGGCAAGAAATTCCCGATGGGGAGATTCACATGTTGACGGATTTGCTTGGCATTTCGGAGTTAGTGGAATTGCTGCAAGACTCCAACAGTGGCACCGAAGCAAATTTGCAAGGACCCACCTACGTGCCCAATCCGCCTCAACGCAATTTGGGCGATCGCCTTGGCATTGATCTAGAGGGTAATCCCCTGTTCCTCTCGGGTCGTGTGCTGGATGTAAACGGACAAGCGATCGCCAATGCGGTGGTCGATGTTTGGCAACCTAGCTCCACAGGGCTGTATGACATTCAAGATTCCTCCCAACCTGCCGGGAACTTTCGTGGGCAATTCCACACCGATAACAACGGCAACTACCACTTTGAAACGATTGTGCCAAATGGGTATAACGTGCCAGCCAGTGGACCCTGTGGGCAGGTATTGCACCTCCTGGGACGACACACTTGGCGGGCAGCCCATATCCACTTCAAACTGAATGCACCGGGCTATGCTCCGCTAACAACGCAAATTTTCATTGATGGTGATCCTCACCTCGAATCTGACACCACCTTTGCGGTGCGATCGGCAATTATCCAACTGCAAAAGCATGACTCACCGGATGCCTTGAAAGCACGGCAACAGAGCCAACCATTCTACACTGCCGAGTTTGATTTTGTGCTGAAGCCACTGGAAACAGCAACTGTAAACGATATTAAGTATGCTACTACGGTTGCTTAAAGGAGTTTAATCATGTCTGTCTCATTAACTCAAGAGAATCCATTACTCGGAACCTGGAAGCTGATTTCAGCCAGTGCAATTAATAGACCTCTTGCAGAATTATTTTATGGTAAGATTGGGGGTTTTTAGCTTGATTAAACTCACTTATACGATACGAGCAAACAAAAAAACTATCAAACCGAGAGTTCAAACGTCTGGTGGGAGTCCAAAGGCTGACATTTGATCAGATGGTTAAAGTCATGGGAGATACTACGGAAACCAAACAAACGCGTGGTTGTCCTCCCAAGCTAGATTTAGAAGACCAAGTTTTGATCTGCCTACAGTATTAGCGCGGGACTCGCGCCAAAGAAGAATTAATTGTTTGTTCTACTCAGCAGAATTTATTTGTACAGCAAGCTGGTTTAACTTCAGAGGTTATTGGTTATAGTCAAACTCAACTTCCTCAGTTAATGTGTTACTTTGATTTACCTCCAGGTAATGTTTATTTAGGATATGAAATCACTCAAAATAGACAAAATGTCATTAAAAATTTATGTGAGGGTGATGTTCTTGAGTTAAGAGCAAATAACCATAATAATGCTTGGAGCAGGGCAAACGCATCTAAATATTGAAGGCGAATGATCAAGATGGAATTCCTCAAAGTTTTACCACATAAGACTTCCAAAAAAGGAAGCGTCGATTAAATAATAATGATAATCTTTTTTATGAGGTAGATTAGTGGCAGCCGACGGCTACCAGGGCAATGCGGGTTCTTTTTTGTAGTAAATTCAAGAGTGCGGTAAATAAACAAAGAAAAACCACCGACTCGCTCCCTTCATGAAGCTAAAGCCGAAAATCACGATTACTGACCACTTTGCACAGATGGAAGATCCACGAATAGATCGCACAAAACGTCATAAGCTAATCGATATTTTGACTATTGCCATTTGTGCAGTGATATGTGGGGCAGACAGTTGGGTGGCAATTGAAACATACGGATGTGCGAAGTCTGAGTGGTTAAAAACGTTTTTAGAACTACCAAATGGTATTCCATCACACGACACTTTTATGCGAGTATTTGCACAAATAAATCCCCAAGAGTTCCAAGAATGTTTCCTTAATTGGATGAAATCAATAACTAAGATAACTAATGGTGAAGTTGTTGCAATTGACGGGAAAACTTTACGCGGTTCCTACGATAAAAGTAGTGAGCAGAGTGCAATCCAAATGGTAAGTGCCTGGGCAACTACAAATAAATTAGTGTTGGGACAGGTAAAGGTGGATGAAAAATCAAATGAAATTACAGCGATTCCAGAATTATTAAAGGTGTTAGAACTATCTGGATGTATTGTGACGATTGATGCAATCGGTTGCCAGAAAGAAATTGTGAAGTTAATTACACAACAAAATGCAGATTACGTTATTACCTTAAAAAAGAATCAAGGTAATCTGTATAATGAAGTAGAAAAACTATTTAAATTAGGGATAAGCACGGGTTTTAAAGAGCTTCAACATAGCACATATCAAACAGAAGAAATGGAGCTTGAATTTAATAGTTTATGTTAAACTTTCCCTTCTTCTCTAGAAAGGAAAACTCTTGTATACCTAATCAATGTGTTTTTTAGTATTAATAAATAGTAATTAATCTAGAAATAAGCTAATTAGTGTTTTGCAATTATACTGATTTATTTTACTTATCAACCTATCAAATTTTCCAGTTATTTATGTGATTTTGAAATTTGTTTGAGTTTTTATTAGTAAATAAGATGCGTTTCCCCTGGCTCACCAATGGATGAAACAGTGAAATGGACTAACCTAACTCGACAAGAAATAGCTCTGCAATTGAGATGCGGAGGGAATCAGTGTTAGTGTCACCGTCGTAGACCAACTGCTTGAACGTTACCACTACATCTCATAAACTACTATTGTTTTATTTTAGCCATCCTCAACTAATTTTCTCATGATTTGAAAAATACTCTATTGTGTTAACTTGTGCATCGAGAAGTGCCGTATAAGTATTTCTTTTCAAATTCAATGACTCAATACTGTTTTCATCAACAACACTTACAGGTGTATTATCCCCATTTATTTCCTCTACGGGATGTACATTACTGTTGGCAACCTCTACAAGCTGATTATCCGGCGAGATTGAGTCGGAGCTTTGAGGGAAGCTAATTTGGTCAACACTGTGAACATCTCAGCTTTTGTATATTTCCCCGAAGAATTGTATCGTAAGCTACCATTTTTTAGCGTTCGCAGAACTTTTAGATATACTGAATTTGCGTTGACGGTAGATTTCACGGCTAAAAGAACCTCATAGAGTTAGCATAAATTGCCATCAGAGATCGGTTACGCAAATTGAGGCGGTTTAAAAGGTGAGTCACGTGGGTTTTCACCGTCCCTTCTGCAATGTAAAGTTTTTGAGCGATTTCACGGTTAGTCAAGCCTTGGGCAATCAAACGCAACACATCTCGTTCGCGTGGGGTTAATTCAGTTAATTCTTTCTGGACTGGCTTTGATGTAACAGTCTCTGGGTCTGGGACGTTGGCCATAAGCTTTTCCATTAGCCCAAGCCCTAATTGAGTATATCCCGAATACACAAACCGAATCGCCTGTGCCAACTCTTGCGAAGGCATATCTTTGAGCAAATAGCCCTTGGCTCCCGCACGGATGGACTGGGCGACATACCTATCATCATCGAATGTACTTAAGACTAAGACTTTGGTCTCTGGATATTGCTGACAGATAATCCGTGTGGCTTCTCTGCCATCCATCACAGGCATACGCACATCCATCAACACTACATCCGGTTGTAAAGCAGATACCTGCTCAATGGCAGTTTCACCGTTATCGGCAGTTCCTACCACTTGCAAATCTGGTTCCAGCGTTAGCATAGCTTTCAGACCTTGGCAAATTAAACTTTGATCGTCCACCAGTAATAAGCGAATCATGTCAAGTGCGACTTTACTTAGGTAAACATTATTTAACCTACCAATGCCAGGAGTAGAATTTCGGATTATTTTTTAAATATATTTACTTACCCTTAAACGCTCCTTATATCATGTCCGCCTAATCACTTGTTCAAAAAATTCTCCGCGCCAGAGTGTCTTCCTGTCCCCCGAAGTTCTGATGCCTACGGCGGGCTACGCCAACGGCGGAAGCTCCCGATCAGACTTCTCTGCGCGTCAGTCTAAACTGTCTGGCGATCGCAATGGCAATTCAACTATTATCCTACAACCACAATTAGGCTTGGTTTCCAGGTGAAAGTAACCTTCTAAGGCAGCGACTCGTTCTTGCATCCCTTGGATGCCAAATCCAGCAATTTTTTCGTTGAGATCGAATCCCCTACCGTTATCTTCAACTCGCAGGTTTATACTGTCGTTGGTAGCAACGATCTCAATTTTGACTTCTGTAGCTAGTGCATATTTGTAAATATTAGTCAAACATTCCTGGACAATTCGGTATAAAGTTCTGACCACAGGCAGTGGTAAAATTACTCCCAGGTTGATTTTTGTACTGGGACACAAACCAGTGCCTTGACGAAAATCTTCCACCAAAGATGCGATCGCATCTTCTAAAGGTCGCTCATCTGGTACATCTTCTCGCAACGCCCTCACAGATTGGCGCACCTCCTTCATCGCCATTTCTCCTAGCCGTTGAGCTTGAGCCAGAAATGACTCGGCCGAAGCAGGGTTAACAGACCAAAGTCTGATTGCTGTTTGAATTTGCACGTTGAGAGCTGTCAGCGCATGACCTAAAGAATCGTGAATCTCGCGGGCGATGCGATTACGTTCTTGGACAGCTGCCAGGTCTTCTATTTGCAAAGCATACTGTTGCAGTTGCTCGTGGGCAACAGTGAGTTGTTTTCGTGTCTTTTCCTCGACGAGCAATATATTTACCAATTGCAAAACTAAGAATAATCCCAATGCAAACATCAGTATTTCAGCTAATTGATGCATCCAAAACCGCTGCTGTTGCTCCGGCGGCACCACTTGGACAACGGTTTGAAAATACTGTCCTTGATGCACCAAAAATAGAATAAAGCACAAACTTGCTACAATTAAACGCCCACGTGATTCAAACAGGAAGCAACTGCGAATCACCACAATTAGATACAGCGTCGGTAATATATGGAGATATCCCAACACTGTGCCGCTAAAAATCAAAATAATTGCGATCGCAGTATAGGACACTTTGACCCAGAGATGACCGCTTGGTAATCTCAAACCCATTAAACCAAGCAAAACCAAGATCAACACATGTTGAACTGGTATACTTCGGTTTCCCAGACCTTCAATTACAGCGAGTGAAGCACAACAGATAAGCATCACCCATTCGGTGTAAAGCAAAAAACGAAAAGGATTAGGGCGGATCGGTAGTAACAGGCTCATAGAAATAACTGGATGCAAAGCTTTGTTTCATTAATACTCTTAACAGTATCTTTAGCACCATAGCAATTTAGATGTTTATAACTTTCGTTGTAACAGATGTTTTCACCCACGACGAAAGATATAGAGATATTTACTTAGTGACTGGCCAAAGTTAAAAATAATTTATCTAATTAGTTGTAGTGGAATACAAGACGTTTCTCAGATGTTTATTTTTTACTGAATCTCTACGATAAATGTAGTTCATAAAAGATAAATTTACAAAAAGGAGCAAAAATGTTGACTAGGAAATTTACAGTTTTGGCAGTTTTAATTACCAGTTCCATAGCTGGATTTGCCATTCACCACACAACTGTATCGGCACAAACTGTACAAGATGTGACTTTGTGGGATAGGCAGATTGGGAGAGGAACATCATTTAATACAAATAAAGCCGTAGCCGATTTAAGTAAGTTTGGATTCAACAACAAAGCCTCAGCTATTCAAGTTAACAATGGTCAGAAGTGGAGATTCTACGCTGGCAAAAACTTTACAGGTGAATATATTGATATAGGACCAGACGAGGCTGTTGGAAATATCGGTCGGCTCAATAATAAAATCTCATCCCTCAAAGCAATTCGTTAAGTCATCCCCTATAAGACTTGCCTACGGGAGCATTCCCAATACTGCTGGGGTTTTGGATTTTTAACTCGGAATTGGGTTTGGGGAAAAGGGTAAAGGTTAAACTAATTCGCAATGACGCTCCCTACGAGACGCTAAAAGCGAACGCGGACTCGCTACCGCTACGTTCGCGGAGCGTCTCGTAGAGAAGAGAGCAATTACGTTTTGTGATGGGGATTTAGCTTAGGCTTCAATTCGCCCTGCCCTTCAAAGGCTAGGACTTAAACCCCCAAAGTTCGTTAAAGGTTTTTTCTTTCCCCTTTTTCCCGCCCCTTTTCCCCAAAGCCCGACAAGTATTGGAACTTACCCCATCTGGAGTCAGAAAATTATGGGATTGCATCCGAAATCTGTTTATTTGAAGATGTAGAACATTTTTGTCAGCATAGGGAAACAAAATCATGAAGCTAAATTTATTTAGTGTAATTGCTCTTTTAGCAACATCTACTTTAGTTGGGATTAATAGCCCTGGTAATGCTACACCTAGCAATTATCAGGAAACCTGTAACCATATCTCAGTTTCTGGCAACGTTCTCTCAGCTAATTGTCGCCGAAGAAATGGTACATTCAACAAAACTTCAATAGTCTTGCGGGGGATTGAAAATATTAATGGCACTTTTAAAGTGAATAACCCTGCTAAAGTTAGCAATTATCAGTTAACTTGCGATGATATCCGCATCAGAGGAAACCATTTAACAGCTACTTGTAAAAGAACAAATGGCACACTTAAGCGGACTTCAATATTCTTGCAGGGGATTAAAAATATTAATGGTGTTCTGAAGTATAGCAGCAGTTCCTGAGTCGCGCCAAAAGGGGGTATGAGTAGCATTCGCCCAGAAAACCGGGTTAATAAATATTACATGAGTAATACAAGGATTTTTAAAAGCTTAAACCCTTATTTTATCGTTGAGTAGTTACTCGATAATCAGTAAAAGTCAATGACTTTCATTATCGTCATAATCCTTACCTAATAAGGTTTGGGGGTAAATGAGCAATCGAACAGAAAGTTACACTAAGGCTGTAACCCTTACTGAATTAGCATTCTGCAAATCGATATTTTTCGCAATTCTCGATGTACCAATTAACCTATAGAACCCATTTGACATCTAAGAAGGTGCTGCAAGCCTCTTAATCATTAGCCTAATGAAACAGAGATTGAGTTTGGCAGTGCCACTAACCTTTCTTTCGTTCAAAGTTCTTAACCAGAATTTTACAGCGCTCCATCCAAGCATTGGAGCGTTCGATCACCCCGAAAAGCTATTGCCGGAACAAATCCAGATTTTCCTTGTGCCGCTTTCTCTTGTCTCCAAGACTTCGCTAATGTGTGGAATTGGTTTTAGTTCTTGCTCCAAGGGAGCGATTTCTCGCTCTTTACAAAGTTCCACAAAGTTTTTGGGCAATGGTTTGTTGTAAGATGTCTCGATAATCTCTAAACAGGTTTTTAACGACTTGCCAATAAATTTTTGAGTTACTTCTGCATAGGTGATAGGAAAGCCAGCTTCAGTGAGCGTTTCTGCAAAAATGCGATTAAGAATTGGTTCGCTATCAACCAAAACTCCATCACAATCAAAAATCACAAGATCGAACTCGGTTTTGCCCATATTATTGCCTGAAATTAACTTTGATAAGGACGCGGTAGTTGGCGTAATTTATGAGCAGTATCTAACTCACTATTGTTTTTCTACCATATCCCTACCCTAAAATGCGGCGGTACTCACCCTTGGAACTACGCCCGCTTCCTCGACTACTGCACTGAGCGATTATTTCTCCAGCGTGTAGGTGGTCGTTACCGCTTCATCCACAAACTGCTGCAAGACCACTTTGCCCAAATGGAGTTTAAGGGGAATGTTGATTGAGAAAGAAACTACAGTCAGCGTAATTTACCGCCGCTCTCATCGCTCTCCGTAAGATTCAAGCGATCGCGTCTCGTAGAGAGGAAACTTAATATTAATATATGGGTTCTGATGAGCGATGCCTACGGCGTCATATGACCCTCTGTGAGTTTTGCCATCTATAGTTACTAGTTCTACACCCAACTTCTCAACCAATGATTGCACCCACTGCCAAAAACATCGCTCAAATTATGCAGGGATTGATTTTCTCGAATACTCTTTCTTTACGTATCTGGACTGGGTATTCCGAATGGTAGTTCTAGAAACGTCTCTAACCACTCTTGTTTATTGAGCCCATACTCCTCGATATCTTCCCAACCTTGCGAAGAAAGCTATTACTGCCAAAATCGCTATGGTAATGATATCAGTGAGTAAATGATATCTTGTCCTTTCCACTCTACGGAACTAAAGCGCCTCCCTATTTTTAATCAATTCCGTAGACTACCTATAGATACTGCTCTGTCTGCTTTCCTGTTTTTGTCCTTTGATCTTCACTCTTGTCCCATGTATGAGGTTTCTTAATGTGATTTATATTTCGGAAAACATCGTGTTCGTATTTATCTAAAGTAACGAACCATTCTCCCATCTTACACCAGGCAATTGGTTCGTCGCTTTCTGTGGCAACCGCCTGCACTAGTTGAGCTACATTGCTCTCCATCTCCTGCGCTTCTAAATGCTGATTCATTCGATATGTAGCTTGGTCCCCATGCTGGAACATCGCATACTCTCCCTGCACATGGACTTTTTTTGGATCTCCCTGTAATTCTGCTTTCCCACTACGCATTGCAGAGCTTCTCCCTTGGCTTTGTATTCCCTTATTTAGTCGGTCTAATAGGCGAACTTTTTCGGGAGTAGCCTCAGGAATTTGACCTCCTCCAGCACCTGCTGAATAAACCTCGTGGAGGTCATAATCCCCGGTATATAAATATTGTTTCCACCCCGTCACCCTTTTTAGGCTTAGTATCGCTAACCCACCATCAGGAAGGTTTACATTCAGGGGAACATAAGGCATTCCATTGTCTCTCTGTATATAAACTTGCCGCTCTACTTGGGGTGGTATGTTGTCGATTCTTAGACCTATTAACTCGTTATTTGCATTCCAATGTCCTACGAAACCATCTAAGTCCCATTGTTCCAACTTTCTTAATACCTCTTGTGCTCGATTATTGTACCCTCTGTTTACCGAGCTTTCTTTAATTGATTTTTCTAATATAGTGTGGGGTTTAGCTTTTGCTCGCTCCGCTATTCTTCTTATCGATAATGGACCCGTTTCTCGTATGGCTATTGTATATTTATTTTTTTCACAAACGTCCGAGATTGCTTTTAAATGCCCTTCCCATACGATTTCTTCCAGCTTTTCTTGCCTTTTGCTTGCTGCAAACTTATTGTAGATTTGTTTTTTTTCAAATAGATTTAGCTGGCTTACAGCCTTATTGTCTGGCTTCCTCTGTAGTCTACTATCATTCTGCCGTACAACGTGTGCAAGCTCATGCGCCAACAACTCCTGTCCTCTCTGGCTGCTTGGCTCATCTGCTCCTTGTCGAAAGAACACATCCTGCTCCGTTGTAAACGCCTTCGCCTGTATCGATTGATTCAACCGATCAGCCTGGGAATCTATAATATGAATCTTCACCCCACCAAAATCAGCCCCAAACGGCTGCTCCATCGGTGATTTGATACTTTTTGCCAGTGGTTGTCTGCTTCCTCGTGCCTGTTGTATTGATGTTTCCAAATCTGATGATGCAGGTATCCCTCCATCTGACGCACGCTGCATCATCGGCTTCATTTGTAATTCCTCTTCTTCGGCTGGCAGAGATTCTGGCTGTATGCTGCCCTCGGGTTTCATTTGCAGTTCTTCTTCCTCTTCAGGCAGAGACTCGCGTTGAACACTGCCTTCTGGCTTGATTTGCAATTCCTCTTCTTCGTCAGGTAAAGACTCTCGCTGGAGTTTTTTGCTTTGTGGTTGATGAATCCTTTGGACTACCTGACGCGCAGTTTCGTCAGCCTCTTGCTCGTACTTATCGCCAGGTTCTCCAATTGTCAGTTTTGCTTGTATTGGTGTTGGTGTATTTGGCCTTCTCAGTGAAATATTGGCAATATTATGACTAAATCGGGTTGCGTGTTCAAGTCGAGAATTCAATAATCCGTCCATCTTGGCTTGCAACACATTTAGGCGCTCTTGTCCTTCGGGCGTAATCGAGCCAGACTTCGCCTGTAGCTTTAGTTCAGTTGCCTCCATTTGTTTGTCAGCAAAGGCATTGTCCTCGATTTCTTGAGTTGACTTGTGTCCCCCTGTCGCATTTGCTGATGGAATACTAGAGAGCTTAGGCGCTAGTGCTGAATTATTTTCTGGGGTTTTAGGATTTGAGGGAGTAGATAAGTGGATTTTGGGGAATTTCATCTTACACTTTTTAGTTAATAGAAATTTTTTGGTTTTACCTCAGATAACTTTTGAATTTACACCCTACACAGGCAGAAATAATTGGCTTATAAAAAAACTTTTTAGTTTCCTGAAAATTGATTTTACTATTGTGTCACGTGTTTGTGTATATAACGCTAGGTGTACGTCCCTACATTAATTACGCTAAGGTTAATGAACATAACTATTATCTCGCTAGTGGATAAAAGCAAAGAAGTAAAAAGCTACTCTAGTAACAAAAGTAATTATTAATAGTAGTAATTCCAATCGAACTATGCCGCGACGATGGACTGAAAATGCTACTGTCGCAACTTCTCCAGTATTATGGAAATAAGAAGGTTCACTATGAAAGATTGATAATTAGTAGCCTCGCCACCATAAAAATTTAAGTAAAAAACTCCGTCAATAAAAACTATAATAGCGATAATTACTCCAGATATTAAAAGGTTAAAATTAGTATTTTAAATTCTTTTTCACTTACATTTTGTCTAATGGCTGGCATTTCAGATTCTCCCAGTCGAACTGTTATAAATTATTTGAACTGCCAAGAGTTAAATTACGAAATTAAAAATAGTTCTTAAAATTTTTAATCTTACTTCAACTAGTAGCTTTGCCCCTAATAATGCTCCTAAAATCCTTAGATATTGCAACTAAATTGCTCTTGATGTTTGCCTGAATTAAATATATGCAATTAACTCTAATTTGTCGTCCACTCAGAGTTGGAATTTGTATACCATATAATGATTGATGAATCAGTCCATATATCAATGGAATGTTGGTTCCAACTAAGGTTTGAATCTAAATTCAAACTTTAGTACGAATTACTTACAAACTGACAATCCCTCATTTAACGCCAACAATCACAACTTGAGTGTGATTGTTGACTGTCAATTTACTTAAAATTCGATTAATGTGAGATTTTACAGTGCTTTCAGCGATACTCAAACTAGTGCTAATTTCTAAATTCAGTAAGTCGTAAAGTTTTGCTAAAGCGTGATCGCCAATTAGACGCTCAGTAGAGGTTAGTTTTAAAATGGGCGTTGTTGCGTGAATAGGGAAAATGGTAAATTTTACTTACCCCTAATCCTCACTTACGGGGTAAAAGTGACTGTTGGTGTATCGTTAGCCATGTAGGGGAATTCATCTGTACAGTGACAATGTGGGATGGGCAATATACTGTAAGAATTGACCACCTTAAATCACTCAACTATTTGGATTCAGAATGTCAGCAGATGCAGTTAATCAGCGAGCGCATTAATCGACTACGAGACAATGAAAACTTAGAAGAAGCTGCCCGTACTATGCTGAAGCACTTGGGGAAATTAAAGCGACCGTATTTGACTGCGGTGGAGGAGAAGTTGTTGAGTGTACTGGAGTCTGAATATGGCAGAGAGATAACACCCTAAACAATTTTGGCAATTTGGTATCAAATGACTTAGAGTTGCAGTTTCAATGGAGATATCAACACAACAGGACAGTGAAGAAGCTGTACGAGGGATAGAGCAAAGCTTTCCGCTTCTGGTGTCC
>NZ_JABXKN010000041.1:84334-101810 GCF_017115065.1 Nostoc sp. JL23 | reverse complement strand
TGGCTTAGTTATGTACGGGCTGATTACCGTGATTCACTAAGCAACGAATCGCACACTCCCCTTCCATATTTGGAACGAGCATTTTATTAGCGATCGCCTCAAATGGAAAGCACGTCAACCCCTTTATATTCTGCTGCTGCGGACATATAAACTATCCCAAGAGCTAGAAATTCCCTATTACGCCAAATACGCTGGCTGCAAGTCATGGATTGATTTAGATCAATCGATTCACTTGGAAACAGCACAACCAGTTTTATCTAACTTTGCATACAGCCAACTAGTAGAGACAATTCGCCAGATTGTCGGCGATAAGTTGTATGCTCCATCCTTCTAATAACCGAAATTGCTGTCTAGATACCCGACTTTTTGAAGAAATCGGGTATCTAAATCTAGCTTAAGTAAGTGCTATTCCACCCTATAATTAATTTTATTTATACTCTAATATTAGCTTCGGTTAAGGAACGAAAGCCAACATTTCCGGGGCTACAATTTTTTATAACCCAAGCGTATTGCTTTATAACTAACTTCCAGAATCTGCGCTTATATATCTAAGCAGAAAAACAAATAGTCTGATTGCGATCCTCAGTCAAAACAGTAGTGATTGTTACACACGATCGCAAAAAACGCGGATAACATGGGAAAAATCTCACCTAATAAACAAGGTGAGGCAAAGTTGTTTATCTTTATGTCCCTTTAACAGCTGTCTTCCAGGCTATGAGTTGTTAAGCAATTATCCTGTAGTGGATAGAACTTAATTACATTTTGTCTAAAGTATTAGGCAAAGATTATCCCCAAGGGTGATAATGAGCTTGACAAAGATCAGCTATTATGCATAATTAGCGAAAAGCAAAGGAGTTTGCAATGCATCGACAAATGTGCTGGTTATCTAAGTCTGGTGGCGACGGAGAGAAAATTTTGTATTTGCAGACAGAACCCAATCAACCCTGGCGTCCTTACACAGCTTTTGGACATTTTTCAGTCCCAGATTATCAAATACCAGGTGGTTCTAAAGGTTGGGCAACTTATCAAAAACTTTTGAAAGCAGGTTGGACACTAGTACCTAGCGCACGGGCAAACGAGTTTGGCAGCAACAGCTACGCAGAGTCAACAATCCAAAATCAATAGTTATTAGTCATTTGTCATTAGTTATTTTTTGCGTCCCTGCGTTTCCCTAGTGTCTTACTCCCTCACAAACCTCTGGGGGAACCTTCACCGCGAGGATCGGCGGCTCCTTCTAAAGTTCCATCAGATGTAACAGCGATCGCGTTACCATTACCCCAAGGAGTAGTTTCTTTTATTTTGTGCCCCCGACGGCGTAAGTCTTGCAAAGTCAAAGCATCCAAGCCCCAGGATTCTACGCGCAACTCATCTGGCAGCCATTGATGATGTATGCGTGGAACAGAAACAGCCGCACCAACATCCATGTTGTATTCCAGCACATTCAGGATTACTTGCAAAACCTGGGTGATGATGGTGCTACCACCAGGCGCGCCTGCTGCCATCCGAAAATGACCATTTTCTGTGACAATTGTGGGAGTCATACTGGATAGGGGAGTTTTACGGGGTGCAATACTATTCGCATCGTTACCAACTAAACCAAAAGCATTAGGCACTCCTGGCGCAGCGGCAAAATCATCCATCTCATTGTTGAGAACAATTCCAGTTCCCGGTGTCACAATACCAGCACCAAAAATGAGGTTAATCGTGAAAGTCAGACTTACGGCGTTGTGTTCTTCATCCACAACAGTCAGATGAGTGGTTTGGAGAGATTCATGGGGAAGACAAGGGGATGAGGCAGGGGAAGATGAGGGAAGACGCAGACATTTTGAATTTAAATCTCCTGGCTTGACTTCAGTGGAGGGTCGAGCCATTTGCATATTAATTTCTTGACGGCGTTTTTTGGCGTAAGCTGGACTGAGGAGTTCTTGTACAGGGACTTTGACAAAATCAGGATCGCCTAAATATTTTGAGCGATCGCTGTAAGCAATCTTCATTGCTTCTACCATTAAATGTATTGCGTCTGGATGATGCCATCCCAAAGATTTTAGATCGGTGTCACCGATAATATTTAAAATCTGCAATAGGTGAACGCCTCCTGATGATGGTGGTGGCATTGAGCAAATTTTAGCTTTGCGGAAATTGCCACAAACGGGAGTGCGCCAGATTGGTTTGTAGGCTTTTAGGTCTTCGAGAGAAATTAAACCACCATTTTTTACCATATCAGAAGCGATCGCACGAGCAATACTTCCGGTGTAAAAACTTTGGGGATTTTCGGCAATTGCTGTTAGAGTGCGTGCCAAATCACGCTGCACTAACTTCTCCCCTGGTTGGTAAAATTCACCATTACGAGTGAAAATTTCCCGCGCGGCTGGATTGTTGAGAACTACTTGCTTGCGGGGATCGTTTGCTTGCAGAGAACGCCAAGTTACCATATCGCTAAGAATAAAACCATCTTTAGCGAGTGCGATCGCAGGTTTCATTACCTCTCGCCAAGAAAGCTTACCATAGCGACGATGCACTTCATAAAGTCCCGCTACCGTTCCTGGTGTCCCGACTGCCAAATAACCATTAATACTTGCATTCGGAGACACCTTGCCTGCTGCATCTAAATACATATTTCTTGTAGCTTTCAGGGGTGCGCGTTCGCGGAAATCTAGCGCTTTCATGTCGCCAGTTTTCTCAGAGTGCATCAGTAAAAATCCGCCGCCACCGATTCCGGCTGAAAAAGGCTCAACTACAGAAAGTGCAAAGGTTGTGGCTACAGCTGCATCGACTGCGTTCCCACCTTTGCGTAACATCAAAATTCCCGCTTCACTTGCTAGGGGATGGGCTGAAACTACCATTCCCTTCTTGCTGCGTAAAGGTAAAGTTAAGGCGGCTGATGCGACTTGGCTGTAAAGTAAGATGGTGAAAGAAAAAATTGCGCTGGCAACTCGCTTGGGTTTAGCAACAGTAAGCATTTTTATACAATTTCTCCTAAAATTTTATATTTGTCTAGCATCATGGTGTGAGATTATTAATACAAGCTGATTTGAAAATTTTACATTACTTATAAATGCTATGTTGCGAAAAATAAGTAAAACATTTTTTAAAGCTTTAACTATAGGATTATGTATCTCTAGTGGAAGCGTTCTCTCTCAAACATTACCGCTATCCTCTAATTTAGTTGGTTTTAATACACCTGAAGGTGAAAAATTATTATTTGAGAGTAAGTCCAATGAAGACTTCTTTCCGTTGAGTATGCAATTCACCACTCAAAATAATCAGGCATATTGTGGTGTTGCTAGTATGGTTATGGTACTGAATAGTCTAAAAATTTCAGCACCAGAAGTACCACAATACAAGCCATATCGAGTATTTACTCAAGAAAACTTTTTTAGTAATGATAATACAAAAAAAGTGCTAACTCCCGAAGCTGTGTCTCGCGAAGGTATGACTCTAGATCAGTTAGGGCAATTACTAGCTAGTTATGGCGTTAAAGTTAATGTTTACCACGCTGCCGACACTAGTTTAGAAGAGTTCCGCAAACAAGCAGCAGAAAATTTAAAACAACCGCAAAATTTCATTTTAGTAAACTATTTACGCAAAGAAATTGGTCAAGAGAAAGGCGGACATATTTCTCCTGTAGCGGCATATAATGAGCAAACGGATAGATTTTTAATTCTTGATGTTTCTCGTTACAAGTATCCACCAGTTTGGGTAAAAACAACAGATTTATGGAAAGCAATGCTTACAAACGATCCTTCATCAAAGAAAAGCCGCGGCTTTGTATTTGTAAGCAAAAGCCTTTGATTAACAATCTGTTCATTGGATTTATGAATCCGGCGATCGCTTATCCTCCATGTAATGCGATGCCTGGCGACAAGCCGCTTCTCTACGAGAGACTACGCTAACGCTTCTACGCCAATATCTAAAATGTGAGCTAATTATGGATACCGTAATTACACCAGAAAGAATCGAGTTACCACCTGGCGCGGTGTTGAAGCTTTTGGGAAATTGGAAAGACTATCAAGTATTGAGTCAGCAACTAGGCGATCGCTCCTCACCTCGCATTAAATATCGCAGAGGAGAAATTTTGCTGATGGCACCGCTACCAGAGCATGGAAGAGATGCGAGTTTGTTGGCATTGATAGTAATAGCTATACTTGACCATTTAAACCGCATATATGAGTCATTTACGCCCATCACCATGAGCTTGCCAGAGATTAGTGGTATTGAACCAGACTTTTGCTTTTACATTGAAAATTGCAGAGCAGTAGTAGGCAAAAAAAGAATTGATTGGGAGTCAGATCCACCACCAGATTTAGCAATTGAAATAGATGTGAGAAGCTACACCGATATTAATGATTTCTTGCCTTATCGAGTGCCAGAAGTTTGGATATTAAAGAGTAATCTGTTATTAATTTATCGGTTGCAGGAAGAAAGTTATGTGCTTACAGAAAGCAGCTACTTACCTAACGTCAGAGAAATTGTACAGCAATGTCTCCAAATGGCCAATGAGCAAACAACAAGTGAAGTCATTAGGTGGTTAAAGAATTTTTTGCATGGACAACATTAGTACAATGTCTAACGTAGTTTTAAGAGTTTGTAGTAAGGACTAAAGTTCTTACTACAAACTCTTAAAACTTGACAGACTAGTAGGGTGCGTTCCGCTAACCCTTAATTACGAATTATTTAATCCCTTCGATTTCCGAAACTCCTGGACAACATCTTTAATATCACGTAATTCTCCCTCAACTAAATAGTTTAACTGTCGCATTTCATCTGCCGAAATCTTTCCAGCGAGGGAAGCGATCGCTGTTCTTAATTGGGGATATTTTTTTAAGATTTCTTGTCGGACAATTGGCACAGTTTCGTAAGGTGGAAAATAATGTTTATCATCCTTGAGTACAACTAAACCCAAGCGAGAAATTTGCCCATCAGTGGAATTACCCGCCACCATATCCACCTGTTTTTGAATCAAAGCACGATATATTAAACCCAAGTCCATAATTTGGGGTGGTTTAGCAAAACGTAAATCGTAAGCTTTAGCTAATCCTGGGAAACCATCTTCCCGTTCTAAAAATTCGTAGCCGAAACCGCCACGCCACTGCGGTGTATATTGAGTAGCTTCGGAGAGAGTTTGAATATTGTTGCGTTTGGCATCTTCACCCCGAATAATCATCGCAAAAGTATTTTCAAAACCCAAGCTAGGCATCACTTCCAGATTGAATTGCTGGGCATATATTTGTTTTATTTTTTCGTAAACTTCTTTGGAGTTATTAACTGGTTTTTGCTTTAAAATTGCAGTCAAAGCTGTGCCTGTATACTCAATATAAGCATCAATTATACCAGCCTTTATAGCATTATGACAAACAAATGAACCACCTAAACGGGGACGACGAGCTACTTTTAAATTAGTTGTTGCCTCGATTTGCTGTGCTAACAATTCACCTAAGATATCTTGTTCGGTAAAATCTTTGGAAGCAACAACTATATTAGCATCGTTATTACTATTGATATTCCCCGTGCAGCCAGCAATTACCAGTAACAAAGCAAAAGTTAAAAAGCACAATGCCAAAAATCTTTTCATTACTTAAGTTTTAATTTTTAATTTATTCTCCATCAAGCCAATTGCGAAGTCAGCTAGTAATGCAATTGCCGCCGCCGGAACTGCACCAGCTAAAATTAACTGATTGTTCACTACTGATATGCCGCGAAAAATAAACACTCCTAAACCACCTGCCCCAATTGCGGCTGCAATAGTTGCAATACCAATGGCAATGACTGTTGCTACTCGCACTCCTGCCAAAATGACTCCTAGTGCTAAGGGAATCTCAACTTGCAACAATAATTGTCTATCTGTCATTCCCATGCCTCTCCCAGCTTCTCGAATCGCTGGATCTACGCCAGTAATACCCGTGTAAGTGTTACGAATTATCGGCAGCAAGGAATATACAGTCAGAGCAACAATTGCTGGTACTGCGCCAATTCCGCCAATTATGGGAACAGGAATGAGTAAGCCAAACAGCGCCAAACTAGGAATAGTTTGAAAAATATTTGCTATGCCGAGAATTGGTTGGCGGAGATAGGTTTTACGTGTAATCAAAATACCTAAAGGAATGCCTACAAGTATGGCAATTCCAATGGCAATGCCTACCAAAAATAGATGTTCTAGAGTATGCTGAAGAATTTCTGGGGCATACTTAACGAGGAAGAAATTTTTCATAAAGTATCTTGCAGGGAACGCAGACATTGAAGAAAGGCGAGGCTTTCTGGGTGTTGCGATCGCATAAATTCATCTGTCGTCCCCAATACTATCAATTCTCCGCCAGACATTAAACCAATTCTCGATGCTAAAACTAAGGCTTCTTGAATATCGTGAGTGACAAACACAACTGTTTTACCTAACTCTTGCTGCAAATGCCGAAACTCTTGTTGCAGTTCTAGCCGCGTAATTGGATCGAGTGCGCCAAAGGGTTCATCCATCAATAACACTGGCGGATCTGCTGCTAAAGCCCTCGCTACCCCGACTCTTTGCCGTTGTCCTCCCGAAAGTTCGTGCGGGTAACGTCCGGCAAATTGTGCTGGTTCTAAGCCTACCAATTGCAACAACTCATAAACCCGCATTTTAATTTGTTTCGGTTGCCACCCTTCCAAAGACGGGACTAAACCCACATTGCGTTCGACAGTGAAATGGGGAAATAAACCAATTTCTTGAATAACGTAACCAATTTTTCGCCGCAGTTTAATTTCATCCCATTGAGTTGTAGGAATACCATCAAATAAAACTTCGCCTTGTGTAGGTGTAAATAGGCGATTAATTAATTTCATTGTGGTGGTTTTGCCGCTACCACTGCGCCCAAGTAATACCAGTGCTTCTCCTTGACGGATGGTGAAGTTGAGATTTGACACCAATGGGCGATGGTTGCGGCTAAAAGTGACATCGCGAAATTCGACGGTGGTTTGGTTATTTTGCGGCATGAGTGGCTTTTGGGGGGACGCTAGCTATTGTATTATGTGCTGATTTTGCTAGCGTGCTAACGCCCATTTGCTTTTCCTAAAATTAATCTGAGTGGCGATTTTCTCCAAAGTAGGGAGTATTTAAAGCTTTCGGGGGTGTAGATTTTCCCAACTTACCGACTAATGCCAATAAAGCGATCGCGTTCTGTTTGAGTTATTTCAACACTCTAAAGAAACAATTTCTCCCGGATTTCTCAAAGACGCGATAAATCGCCGTCTCTACAAAAGAATGATTATTGTAGAGACGGGGATTCATCGCGTCTCTTGCCTTATCCTGCATTTTATGCAGTTTTAGCATTTTCATCAGATGCTTGTTCTGCAACATTTTTTAAGCGACTCGACCTGATTTTGCGGATGCGATCGCTATAGCGAACACCACCCGCCATCTCATATTCGCGGCTGTCTTTGCCGTACTTGATACCAACCACCATCAGCATCTTCTCAGAAAGCTGACTCAAGTTTTTTTCCATCTCTTCAATTTCAGTTTTAGAAGAGTCAACTACAGACAGAGCAGTATTATAAACATCAATTTTGTTGCGTAACTGGTCGATTGACTCAACTAATTTTTCTAGACTATAATCTTCATCAAATTTGACGCTTGGAACAATCGATTTCAGTCCAGCCGATCTTAACTGAGCTTTTTCTAAAACACGGGATGTGCGTTTTTTTCGAGACATAAAACTACTCCTTTCAAATTATTATAAGGCTAGTTTGCCTCAATTAAACTGCATTCTGGTTCAGCAAAACTCGCAGTTTTCGTAATAATTTTTTCAAGTAATAGCAGTAAATTTTCGGAATTTTATTACTAGATATTGGTATTTATATAGATAATTGTCTAAGCTTCATCAAAACTTTAAGGTACACTGCTCCCACAAGTTACGAAGCTGCTCCCATAAGTTGCGAACCTGCTCCCGTAAGTCGCGAACCTGCTCCCATAAGTTGCGAACCTGCTCCCATAAGTTGCGAACCTGCTCCCGTAAGTTGCGAACCTGCTCCCGTAAGTCGCGAACCTGCTCCCGATTATTGGGGAGTTGCTCCTATAAGTTGTGAAGTTGCTCCCATAAGTTGCGAAGCTGCTCCCGATTGTTGGGGAGTACGTAGGCAAAAATCTTGTAAGCGATCGCATAGTATTCTGTAGAAAAGATCGATATAAGCGATCGCAGTTTAGACAAATCCAATTGCTGCGCCTTACCACACAAGCGTGAAATTTAGATGCATTTGTCCTGAAACACAACTCAAAAACTTTCAGCTTGATAAAAATATATTTCAGCTTGATAAAAATATAACTGTTAAAATCAGCATAATGGTGTCAAAATGCGAAATAATACACCCAATAGGAGAAAAATGCCAGCCATTGTTAAATTACAACTCTCCTTAGAAACTTTAGCAGAAGCAATATCTTCTCTTGATTTAACAGAAAAACGTCAACTTCAAGAGCTAATTGAGCAGCAAATTTTTGAAGCCGAAGAAGCGTTGTACGAAGACGATGCAGATACACTGGCAGAAATTGAAGCAGTTCGCGCTGAGTATAAAGATGGTGAGTCCTTGACTATAGATGAATATCTTGCTAATCGCTCAGAGCAGAGATAATGAGTTATGCGATCGTTATTTCAAAGTCGGTACAAAAGCAGATCGATAACTTACCAAATGATATTTCTCTGCGTGTTATTGAGAAAATCCAATATCTTGCTTTGGAACCACGTCCCGATGGAATTGTCAAGTTAAAAGGTTCTGATAACGAGTATCGTATTCGGATTGGTGATTATAGAGTTCGTTATGAGATTAATGATGAAAGTCAACTCGTACAAATTTTGCAGTGCAAGCATCGAAAAGATGTTTATAGAAAAAGTTAGTTTTGAGATGCTCAAGGTCAACGCGATCGCTTAGTATTCTGTAGAAAAGATCGATATAAGCGATCGCTATTTGCCCATAAGATAAATCTACATATCTAATACACTACTCATCAACAAGTCTAAGTGCTGACTCCAAAACTTGTGTACTGATTCTAAAACCGACCTGAATCAGTTGCTCAAAAATCGGTTTAGCGGCTTCTACCTTACCTTCCCGTTTCGCAAGTAGAATAACACCGAGAGTTCCTCGCACCGGAATCTCTAAAGCAAGTGCTGCGGTTTTTGCGGCGCGATCGTCTAAAATTGCTTCATAGCCAGGATTGTTATATATCCAGGTGAGAACGTGACTTTCTCCCAAACCAAGACCCCATGCAGCAATCACTGGATCGACTTGTTCCACATCTTGAACATAGCTAGTTCCTTCATTCAAAATCCAGAGTTTTGCAGGGTCATTATCCGGTGCAATGCAGATTTCTTGAACAACACCGCTAGGAATAACAATTTGACTACAAAGTTCTGATAGCAAATGAACTTGGTTAATTTTAGTCAGTACAATCAATGGAGAAGCATTTACAACCCATTGTCTAGTCACGCGCTAACTCCTGGGCTAATTCTTCAGGAGTTACTTGAAAAGGTGAGACATTATAGCGATCGAGTGCTTCTAAAAATTGCTGACGGCTAACTCCGGCAATTTCAGCAGCCTTAGATTGGGAAAGCGTACCAACTTCATACCATTTAACAGCAGCCGCTAAACGCATCTCTTGAACAAACGTTTCTGGGTTAGTGCGGAGTGCGGAAAAAGCATCATTTGGAAGTTGAATGTTAATTTGTATGGTCATAAATTCAGTATTATTTATGGAGAGCCAATAGCGCGATCAATAATAACAATCAAATACTACCATTATTAATAAAGACGAGAACAAAGCCAAAGATAACCCCTGGTGATCGCTCATTGACAGTCTAGACAATTTCTCTGATGATTTTATGACTAATTGCGATCGCCCACTCATGGACACCAGAGAGAGTTTGTAAATTCGATACCTGCTTGATGGTTGAGTAGCTGTAAATGGCGATCGCACTTCGCTTAAAACTATAGAGCCTGCATCCCCTTATACCAATTGACTGAAATCAGGCTACAGATGCAAGTTAAATCTAACTCTCTTAAATTACGAATTACGAATTATTTCCACCATCGCGCCACATCAACAATTGCACGGGCAATTTCTGCCGTTGCTGCTTCACCATCTAATGCAAATATAACTACTCATATCATACCAAATTAGATGAGCTTACCCTGCCACCCCACTAGTACCCCGAAGCGGAATTAAAAATTAAAAATGAATACAGTGTAAGCATTTCATTGATTTTAAATGAACGTGAGTTCGACAGACCTCTCCCTCCCAGCCTCCCTCTCCTAAAAGGCGAGGGAGGAGTAACGAGAAAATAGGGTTTTTGCTCCCCTCTCCTCGTAGGAGAGGGGCTGGGGGAGAGGTCAAAATAGCACTCGTCGAACTCACGTTAAATGAGTAGTTTATTTACGCCGTGGCTTACTAGCTGGTAATTTCAAGACTCCATCTCTGCCAATTCTAACCAGCGTTCAGTCGCCACATCGATCGCGTGCTTGAGCTTTTCCACATGATCGTATAATTTCTGCACCTGGCTATAATTCCCCGGTGAGACATTCGCCAGTGTTTTCTCGGTTTCCGCCTTCTCCGCCTCTAACTCGGCAATTTTACCTTCCAACTGCTCAAATTCTTTTTTCTCCCAATTGGATAACCTACGCCGCTTGGTATTCTCTACCTCCTTGGGTGAAGCCGCACCATTTTGGACTTCGGCATTTTTCGGCTTCTCCTTCGCGTTAGTAGCTTGCTGCTGTGCCTCTTCAGCCTTCTTATAGTCCAGATAAATCGAGTAATTACCTGGATATTGCCTCAGATTACCGCCTTCCTCAAAGGAAAATACTGTGTCAATGGTGCGATCGAGAAAGTAGCGATCGTGAGAAACTACAATTACACACCCGGCAAAGTCTTCTAAATAATCCTCTAATACTGCCAATGTCTGAACATCTAAATCGTTTGTCGGTTCATCTAAAATTAAGACATTGGGCGCACCCATCAAAACCCGCAACAGAAATAAACGGCGTTTTTCCCCACCCGAAAGTTTACTAATGGGGGCATACTGCTGATTACCAGGAAACAAAAACCGCTCCAACATTTGGGAAGCAGTAATTTGAGTGCCATCGGTAATTTTGACAAATTCTCCTTCTTCTTTGATGTAGTCAATCACGCGCTGATTTTCGTTCAATGCTGTGAGCAATTCTTCCGAATGTTGGTCAAAATAACCGATGTGAACTGTAGTACCAATTTCTGCAATGCCAGAATCTGGCTTAACCCGTCCAGTAATTATATCCATTAAAGTCGATTTACCAGCACCGTTAGCGCCAATAATGCCGATGCGGTCTTCTGGACTAAATTCGTAGGTGAAATTATTAATCAGAGTGCGTCCATTATATGCCTTAGAAACGTTATCTAATTCAATAACCTTTTTGCCAATGCGACGACCAACTGTCGAAATATCAACTTTACCCTGAACTTGTTTAAATTCAGTATCCCGCAGAGCGTGAGCGCGGTCAATTCTCGCTTTTTGCTTGGTACTTCTGGCTTTCGGCCCTTTTTTGAGCCATTCCAACTCGCGGCGCAACAAGCCTTGGTGTTTACGTTGACTACTTACAGCAGATTCTTCAGCTAAAGCTTTCTTTTCGAGGTAATATGAATAGTTACCTGTATAGGTGTAAATGTCGCCTCGGTCGATTTCCACGATCCGGTTGGTAACGCGATCTAGAAAGTAGCGATCGTGAGTAATCAAAAACAATGCGCCGCGATAGCGATTTAAATAACTTTGTAACCATTCCACAGAAAGAGCATCTAGATGGTTTGTTGGCTCATCCATGAGCAAAGCATCTGGTTCTGATAGCAAGGCTGATGCTAAAGCAATGCGCTTGCGATAGCCTCCAGATAAAGTACTTATCTTGGCATCAAAGTCAGAAATTCCTAATTTTGTGAGGATGATTTTGGCATTTGTTTCTAGTTCCCAAGCACCACTCGTATCCATCCGTTGCATAACCACAGAAAGGCGAGACATCAGTTGGCTATCATCTGGATAGTGAACCAATTTATCAGAAAGTTCTTCATACTCGCGTACTAAAGCTGTATGTTCGCCACTATCAGCGAAAACTTGCTCTAAAACTGTGTGATTTTCATCTAAATCTGGCTGCTGGGGTAAGTAGATGATTTTAGAACCGGAGTTGATTAAAATTTGACCGCTATCAATGGATTCTAACCCAGCGATCATTTTTAATAGGGTTGATTTACCAGAACCGTTAGTACCAATTAATCCAACTTTATCGGTAGCATCAAGGCTAAAGCTCGCATCTTTTAAAATTTCCTTGATGCCAAAGTCTTTTTTTACTGATTGTAGTGTAATAATACTCATAAGATTGAAGTGATTAATTCTTTTTCATTAGTGAGTAGGTAAGACAAATTCCTTACCTACATTGCCGAATTCTATACAAATAAGTCCAAGGGAAGGTGTCCATACATTTCGTTGATTCCATCTTCGTCATAAGACTGGCAAGATACTAATACACCACGATGATGTCCATCATAGGAATCAAGATAACACAAGCCATTTTTACCATTTAATTTGATATAAACTGGGACTTCGGGTGTCAGCAAATTATTTGGTGGTTCATAACCCAAAGCCAAAGAATAGGTTTTCATTGCCAATATTCCTTCTTCTGCTGTATCAGCACAAATTCCTAAAATTTGGTAATCAGTAAGCTTGGCGAGCAAAATTAAGGCATTACGAATTACTACTTTTTCTGATGAGTTGAGGATAGGGGCAATGTCTAGACAGTTGAATTTGTTCAGTAATTTTTTAGCTTCTTCGGCAGTGAGATTTTGAGGATTGGGGGTTGACATAAACTTCGACTATTATCTGGTTGGTTTTTCTGGGGTGTTTGAGTTGGGACTAGCCCAACTTATACCATTTTGGATTTTAGGTTTGGAATTGGAAATAGTCCAATGTATTGTAGAATTTGTCTGAGGTCAGAGCAAATTCCATAATCTTAGACCTTGTTATCTCATGCCCACTTCCCTTTTACGGTTGATTTTGGACATTCCCAAGGTTGAATATAAAGGGTACGCCATTTTTTGAGTCATTACCCATAACCAGGACTTTGGGCATCTGAGCGCCGCCAGTCTTCCAAGCTTCAATGGCTTCTTTTTGCAGAACCAACTGTCCTCCTTGGGCTTTGAGTGTCTCTGCTAAAAGTCTTTGAGCTTCTGCCCTACCTTTGGCACGATTAATGTCTGCTTGTGCTTCTTGTTCAGCTTCACGTGCTACGTAAACGGCTCTTTGCGCCCGTTGTTCAGCAATTTGTTTTTCTTCAACTGCTCTGGCAAATTCTGGCGAGAATGCTAAATCAACTACACTAGTATCTAATACAATTATCCCATATTTATCTAAGCGATCGCCTAATGCTTGATCGAAGTCTTCTTTCAATTCACTTCGTTTAGTAATCGCTTCTTCTACTGTTCTTCTAGCTGCGGCAATTTTAAATGCTTCTTGTGTCTGAGGAGCAATGATTTTTGATACAATATTCTCTAATGTTCCTTGTTTTCTTCTAACTTCAACTACCTTTATCGGATCGAGGCGAAAGTTAATTGCAAATCTCGCAGATAAATTTTGCAAATCTTTAGTGGAACTTTCCGCTGGTACTTCAAATTTTTGCACCGTCAAATCATACACATCTATCACAGTGATAAAAGGCGGTTTCACGTGAATACCTTCCAATAAAGCGCCATCTCTGGCTTTACCCAAGATGCTGATTACTCCTGCTTGTCCTGGGTTAATAATGATAAAGGAATTTAGCCCAATAATCGCTAGTATTGCTAACACAATTCCCAAAACTGTGGTTTGCCAATTACCAAATTGCTGATTTTTCAAATTCCTCTCTCCAATATTTAGTTATTTGTCATTTCTTATTCTCCCCCTGCTCCCCTGCCCCCCACTCCTTGAATAAACTCAGTTACTAGTTTCTCACTAGTCTGTCTGAATCAATCTTCAGACTCAGGACTTAGGACTCAAGACTTTGTTCCGTGGTAATATCAGTGACACGAAATCGCAAAAAGCCGTGGCTACTGCATTAAAATCTCATCGGGCATCAAGAAGGCGTAAACATTCAGCGCATCCTCTCCAGCGTTTGCTTGAGTATGGACACCAGTATCGTAAACAAATTTGGCTGGCGACTACTTATTCTACCCTCAATAAATTTTTCGACTTAGCACCACCCGGCTTAATTGGCGTGGCGGTGGATGTGGTAGTCAAGCAACAGGATTCCATAATTGCACAGTTAGGGGTGCGGGATGTCTTTCAACAATTTTTGATTATTTCCTTCCTGACTGTGGTCATTTGGATACTAGAATCGGTTTTTGAGTACGCCTACGCTCGACTTTGGCGGAATTTGGCTCAGAATATTCAGCATGACTTGCGTTTGGATGCATACAAACATTTGCAAGAGTTGGAATTGGCTTATTTTGAAGAACGCAGCACTGGCGGTTTAATGTCTATCCTCAGTGATGATATTAACCAATTAGAGCGGTTTTTGGATGGAGGCGCAAATGATATCATTCAAGTTTCTGCAACTGTTCTAATTATTGGCGCTGCTTTCTTTATTCTGGCTCCTAGTGTAGCGTGGATGGCTTTGTCACCGATGCCATTCATTCTCTGGGGTTCTTTTGCCTATCAACGACTACTTGCACCTCGCTACGCTGATGTCCGCGAAAAGGTGGGTTTTCTCAATTCGCGGTTGTCAAATAATATCAGCGGAATTACTACTATTAAAAGCTTCACATCTGAAGCTTATGAAGCCTCTCGTTTGGAATTAGATAGTGACGCTTATCGCCACAGTAATTCTAAGGCAATTACTCTTTCTGCTGCTTTTGTCCCGCTAATTCGGATGCTGATTTTGGTGGGGTTCACGGCATTACTTTTATATGGCGGAATGGCAGCAGTTTCTGGAGCCATGTCTGTAGGTACTTACAGCGTATTAGTGTTTTTAATTCAGCGTTTGCTGTGGCCTTTAACTAGATTAGGTGAAACATTTGACCAATATCAAAGGGCAATGGCTTCTACTAATCGAGTCATGAATTTATTGGATACTCCTATCGCCATTCATACAGGTGATGTAGCTTTACCTGTGGATGAAGTACGCGGTGAAGTTCAATTTAACAATGTTTATTTTGCCTATAAAGATAGATTTCCAGTAATTAAAAATCTGTCTTTGGATATTCCGGCAGGGAAAACCATTGCAATTGTCGGTTCTACTGGTTCTGGTAAAAGCACTTTAGTCAAACTCTTGTTACGGTTATACGAAGTGCAAGCTGGAAATATTACTGTCGATGGTATTGACTTGCAAACTTTGAATTTAAAAGATTTACGGCGCTGCATCGGTTTGGTGAGTCAAGATGTGTTTCTATTTCATGGCACTGTAGCAGAGAATATTGCCTATGGTAGCTTTGAGACTACAGAGCAAGAAATCATCACGGCAGCGAAGATAGCCGAGGCGCACGAATTTATTGTTGAATTGCCCGAAGGTTATGAGACAATTGTGGGGGAAAGAGGACAAAAGTTATCTGGTGGACAAAGACAACGGATTGCGATCGCACGCGCAGTCTTAAAAAATCCGCCTATTCTGATTTTAGATGAAGCTACCTCGGCGGTGGATAATGAGACAGAAGCGGCTATCCAGCGATCGCTAGAACGGATTACAGTAGATAGAACTACAATTGCGATCGCTCATCGTCTTTCCACCATCCGCAATGCCGATTGCATTTATGTCATGGAACATGGGAAATTAGTAGAGTCGGGAACCCATGAGCAATTGCTGGAGAAAGACGGTATTTATTCCGGCCTCTGGCGTGTACAGTCAGGTTTGAGATAAGTTTCGCCTATTGTCTGTGTCTTCATTACGAATTATTTATGTTTTTTGGTAATAGTCAACCAGAATCAGGTGATACTAAGTGGCGTCGCCAGTTGGATAAGTTTGTCAAAGCAAATCAGCAGGAATTGGCGGCGCTGTTTTGGGGATTGTGGTTAGCAAATGGTGACAGTCAGGGTACTGTTGGTATTGATTTGCAACCAACACCGCATTTTGTTTATTGTCCGAAAAAGCAGATAGAGAATTTAAATATTAGAGTTGAAAATCGGCTTCAGGAAATTTTGGGGATTGTGGAGAATCACAAACCGGATGTGGAAGTTGTGATGATTGGGATTGGGAAGGGGGAAATTAAGTTAATTCAGTTTGCACCGGAACCAGCGCCACCGATTTGTTTTGAGCAAGTTGGGAAGGATGTAGACGGGTTATTGGATGTGCTGGAAGAGAGGATGAGCGAGGAGATTGTTTTTTAACTTGCATATATTGCGCGGTAGTTTAGTAATATTTGGTAGATTGCACCTCATTTTACACTCTGAACAAGAGCGATCGCCCTCACAACACCATCATTTCACTTCAGAACAAGAACGCTCTGGTTTGGAACAAGAATATTATCATTGAAAACAAGAACGTTCTCATCTGGAACAAGAACATTCTCGTTTAAAACAGGAACGTTCTCACTTGAAACAGAAACGTTCTTGTTTGAAAGATGAAACTTCGAGTTCAGAACACGAAACTTGGAGATCAAAGCTTGATTGATGAGGTTGGGAACATGAATTTTGCTATTGTGAAGTGAGGCGCTCGCGTAAATCTGCTAAATTTTTACGCACAGTCACAGTATTAGGATGATTTATTCCTAACCGTTGCTCAAAAATATCTAATGCTTGAATGTACAAAGGTTCAGCTTCGCTGTATTTGCCTTGGGAATAGTTGAGTCTCGCTAGGTTGTTGAGGCTAGTGGCAACATAAGGATGTTCTTCACCTAGCAGCTTGCACCAGAGTGCTAAAGCTTGTTGGTACAGAGGTTCAGCTTCGCTGTATCTGCCTTGGGAACAGTAGAGTCCCGCTAGGTTGTTAAGGCTAGAGGCGACATCTGGATGTTCTTCACCCAGCAGCTTGCGCCTAAGTGCCAAAGTTTGTTGGTGCAGAGGTTCGGCTTCGCTGTATCTACCTTGGGAATCGTAGAGTAAAGCTAGGTTATTGAGGCTAGTGGCGATATCTGGATGTTCCTCTCCCAGCAACTTGCGCCTAAGTGCCAAAGCTTGTTGGTGCAGACGTTCGGCTTCGCTGTATTTACCTTGAGAACGGTAGAGTTCCGCTAGGTTGTTGAGGCTCAAGGCGACATAAGGATGTTTTTCGCCTAGCAATTTGCACCTGAGTGCTAAAGCCTCTTGGTGCAGAGGTTCAGCTTGGCTGTATCTACCTTGGGAACAGTAGAGTCCGGCTAGGTTGTTGAGGCTAGTGGCAACATCTAGATGTTCTTCACCCAGCAGCTTGCGCCTGAGTGTTAAAACTTTTTGGTACAGGGGTTCAGCTTGGCTGTATCTGCCT
This sequence comes from Nostoc sp. JL23, assembly GCF_017115065.1. Taxonomy (NCBI): domain Bacteria; kingdom Bacillati; phylum Cyanobacteriota; class Cyanophyceae; order Nostocales; family Nostocaceae; genus Nostoc; species Nostoc sp. JL23. Next base: position 84,413 of record NZ_JABXKN010000041.1, on the reverse strand, counting down.
TGGGAATCGTAGAGTGCTGCTAGATTGTTGAGGCTAGTGGCAACATCTAGATGTTCTTCACCCAGCAGCTTGCGCCTGA
>NZ_JABXKN010000041.1:0-84324 GCF_017115065.1 Nostoc sp. JL23 | reverse complement strand
TTGTTGAGGCTAGTGGCAACATCTAGATGTTCTTCACCCAGCAGCTTGCGCCTGAGTGTTAAAACTTTTTGGTACAGGGGTTCAGCTTGGCTGTATCTGCCTTGGGAATCGTAGAGTGCTGCTAGATTGTTGAGGCTAGTGGCAACATCTGGATGTTCCTCGCCCAGTAGCTTGCACCAGAGTGCTAAAGCTTCTTGGTACAGGGGTTCGGCTTTACTGTATTTGCCTTGGGAATAGTAGAGTCTCGCTAGGTTGTTGAGGCTAGTGGCGACATCTGGATGTTCTTCTCCTAAACGTTTTTTGGTGATTTCTAGACACTGCTGACACCAAGATGCTGCCTGAGTATACAATCCTTGACCATTGTAAAATTTAATATTACCCATGAAAACCGAAATTGAATCTTCATCGCTAACGAATTGAATAAGATTATTCACTACTTCTGCTAGATGAGATATGGCGGGAGTAATAGCGGTGATTTCTTCAAGGGTAGGGGTTTGAGAAATCTCTATTGCAAGTGCTACCATTACCCGGCAAAGCGATCGCTTTAATTCCTCTGCCTGTTCTAAACCTGTAAGCTTATATTGGAAAAACTCCCGCAACAGTGGATGTAATTGGTAGATTCCCTTACCTTTGCGCTGAAGTAAATGCAAATTCAATAATTTATCATCCCGAATTTCCTCTAACTCTTCCTCATCTTCCTCTGGTAAACACTGTTTCACCAAATCCCAAGCTATAGGCGCGGCTGCAAATAAACTCAATAAACAGCCCAACTGCTTATCATCGTCGTTTAATTCCTGCCAACTCAACTCAAAGGCTGCTAACACACCCCGTTGTGCTGTCATGTCGCCTTCTGGTTTAACAAGTGCAGGTTGTTCTAGTCGCTTTTTCTCTAACCGTCGCAACATTTCTGTTAAAGAAAGGTCTGGTTTGCGCTTCAGATATCGCCCCACTAATTCCAAACCCAAAGGCAAATATCCCAACCACTCACACAACTGATTTGCAACAGCTAATTCTTGCTCAATTCGCTGCGATGTTTCTTTAAAAAACGACTTTAATAACTCCAGCGCCGCTTCTGGTTGCAATACATCCAGGGATAATTGCTTAATAGATGCTCCCAAGTATTGGCGCGTGGTAATCAACACTTTAAACCGAGAAGATGACGAGGGTAAATAAGGCTTAACCTGCTGAAATTGCCCAACATCGTCTAACACTAGCAGCACATTACCCTCGCGCCAATTCCGAAAGCAGTATTGCACTTGAGCAAGGATATCTAAACCTTCTGGTGGATTTAAATCAAGATGAGTTCTGACAAACTCCACAACTTGAATGCCCACATCACCAGATTTTGCCAGCAACCAGCAAATTCCACCCTTGTAAGTTTCGCGGTGATTCCTGGCATATTGTAGGGCAAGTTCTGTTTTACCAACTCCACCCATGCCAGCAACAGCAGCTATTATCACCTGTTCATTGTCCTGCAAAAACTGGTGGAGATTTTGCAGGTCTTTTTCACGTCCAAGAAACTCCACCACCCCACTTAAGGGCAAATTTTGCGGTATTTCGGTAGCGAGATTTGACTTTACCTGTTCTCCTCCAGGCGAATGCAGTCAGAAAATATTAGTACCAGTGAAAATACTTCCTTGAATGACGGTTTTAATAGACTCAGCTAACTTTGTAGAATTGATGATAGTTGCTGGTTGTGAGTTCAGCCCATTTGCTAAAGCTTGGACTTTTGACGCTATTTGAGGATCGGCGTTTGCTGCGGCTTCCACCTCCCGCACTGATTGAGCAATTTCGGTATCTGTGTCTGCTGCGGCTTTCAACTCCAGTACCGCTTTACCATAATCTAACGGCGGCTGTGTATTTTCTGGTGTCGCCTCTGCTAACAAGGGCAATTTATTTTTATTACGTAGCTGTGCGATTAATTTACCACTTGCTTCTAACCCTGCTTCCCCAAACTTTTCGCCAGTTTTTTCTAGCGCTTTAGTTAAAACTATAGTAGCGATCGCAGTTGCAACAGCCCTTAGTGTTACAGGTTCCATAATTTTATGAATAACAACCGAAATTCCACTGAAAGCTATTCTAGCCTAGTCTGATTGCCACATTATTACCCCATAGTAGGGTGGGCATTTTAATACCCACCCTACTTACCTAAACTAACGCTGGTGTATTCGCACGCTTAACTTGAGGTGTAGCAACCATCCTCATTCCGGCTGGTGCAGCTAAAGTTAACCCACGGCGCACAGGACGCACGGGACGTTTATTCACTAGCGAAACTTGGAATTCTGACAAAACAGTTGCCAAGACAATTTTCATTTCATACTGGGCAAATGCCATCCCAATACAGCGACGATTGCCGCCGCCAAAGGGCAAATATTCATAAAGTGAATATTGTCTTTCTAGAAAGCGTTCTGGTTTAAACTGCTTGGATTGTGGGTAAACTTCTTCCCGATGATGCGCTAAATAAATACTGGGGATTATTACCGTTCCCTCTCGCAGTTCGTAGCCCATAATTGTAATTGGGGTTTTCACAATCCGGGGAAAAGCAGTCATGACAATTGGGTAAAGTCGCAATGTCTCTTGGCAAACTGCTGTCAAATAGGGCAATTTACTTACACTACTCAAATCGTGGTTAACTCCAATGGTGTTGAGTTCCTGTAACAACTTCTCACGCACCTCTGGTAAACGATCGATCCAGTAAAAAGCCCACGTCAATGCCGAAGCAGTAGTTTCATGTCCCGCAACTAGCAGCGTCATTAACTCGTCGTGTAATTCTTCATCTGACATACCTTGACCATCATCGTAACGAGCCGCCATCATCAAACTTAGGATATCTTGGCGATTTTGATCGGCTTGCTCCCGACGTTCTCGAAGTAAAGCATAAATCAGTCGATCGATTTTTTGCCGTTGTTGCAGAACCCAACCCCACGGACTCCACGCACCGAAATCTTTTTGCATAAACTGGAAAAAGAAGGCGCTGGACATTACAGGCGAAGTGATGAAGTCTAATAAGTCACTTAGCGATCGCCTCAGTTCCTCAAACAGTTCTCCATCATTCAAACCAAATACAACCCGCAAAATAACACGCAAGGTAATTTCTTGCATCGACTCACGGATCTTAAAAGGCTTACCAATTTGCCATTCATTAGTCACCTGTCGGGTTATTTCCCGAATTTCCTCGCCGTAAGCCCGCATCCTTTCGCCATGAAAGGGAGGAGCTAATAATTGCCGTTGCCGTTGGTGGCGATCGCCATCCGCTAACATAAAGGAGCGATCGCCAAGTAAAAATCTTAGTCCTGTGTTCCCTCTGCCAACCTCAAAATGGCTGGAATCAGCAGTAAAAATCTGCTCCAGTGCTTGGGGTTGACTAAAATACACAAGATGGTTATCAGAGCTACTACTCCAGATCGTGAAAGTGTCACCGTAGATTTGGGCAAAATCATCCACATATTTCACTGGCTGAGTAATAAACTTGATCATCCGCAGCCAGCGCGGCATTTGAGGCCCATCAGGTAGATTGTAAGTAGTTGTCATAGAATTTTGTGGAGTTGTTGGCTTCTGAATTTTATTGTTACGACTTTTCATGTTACTTAAGGTTACAGAAAGCGGTATATTCATGATTGGGGACTAGAAACTGGAGACTGAAAACTGAAAAGAAGACAAAGAGGATAATAATAGCTCTTGTACAGACGCGATTAATCGCCTCTCTACTCCTAACTCAGCACTCAGCACTCCTAACTCAGCACGGGCTAAACGCCCCGCTACCGCTAAAAAAAGGCAGCATCGGAAGCAAGCAGTGCCAAAAATCATCGCTATTCTCAACGGTAAAGGAGGAGTCGGTAAAACGACTACCGCAGTCAATCTGGCTGCAAACTTTGCGAAGAAAAAAAAGGTGCTGCTGATTGATGCAGATATTCAAGGTTCTGCCAGTTGGTGGTTTGGGCGCAGTCAGCAGGGAATGGGATTTGATTTATCTCAAGAAACTGATCCCGCACTTTTAAGTGATTTAGCAAAGATAACAGGTTACGATTTAGTAGTGGTGGATACACCTCCCGCCCTGCGCTCTGAAGCATTAGTGGCGGTTGTTGCGATCGCAGATTATCTAGTTTTGCCGACACCCCCATCTGCAATGGATTTAGCAATCCTCGTGGAAACAGTCAAGGAAGCCGTCATCCCCTTGGGAACCCCCCATCGGGTATTGCTCACCAAAGTCGATACCCGCAGTTTGGGGGAAGCACAAGAAGCAAAAAACACTCTGACCCGCTTAGGTATTCCTACTTGTAATACCTTCATCCGTGCCTATAAAGCTCATGAACGAGCAGCACTTGAAGGTGTAGCGATTACCCAATGGCGAGGAGGAAACGCACGGGAGGCGGAATTAGACTACCGCCGTGCAGCTGATGAATTACAGCGTGATTGGAGAAAATAAGAATGGCTAGGAAACAAAGTCTCTCTGACTTACTACAAGAAGAGGCGCAAAAATTTACACCCTCAGAAGGTGAATCTGCGATCGAAGTTACAGCCGAAAAAATTGTCGAAGAACAGGCTGCATCTGATGAGGAATCGTTAGGGCAACCACTTGAGCCGACTTCTACTAAACGCAGTCCTACTAAGGCTGATTTAGAAGCAACTGTCAAAGAGTTGACAAGTAATTTAGAAACAAGCAACAAAAAAGAAGCATCTCTTGGACAAGAAATTGCTGATTTGCAATCAAAATTATCTAAACAAAAAACCTTTGCATCAGAACAAGAATCATTACTAGAACACCTAACAAAAGAACTTGATGAAACCAAAAAAACAGCACTGCAACTTGCAGAAGCAAATTCCCTGCTTATAGAAGAAATTAATTCTTTAAAACAAAAAGCAGAACAAAAAGCAGAACAAAAAGCAGAACAAAAAGCAGAAGAGAAATCTAAACTTGTTGTCAAAGAAGCTAGCGCGATCAAACCAGTAAAAGACCACTACAATCCGCTTAACTACAAAAAATCACATCGTTCATCGGAAACACTCGCTCAAAATCAACCTCAGAATCAACCAAATGAGTATCCTGATAGTTCTAATGAGATGTGGTTACTTGACTAGAGTCAGTTAAAGGTTAATGGTACAAATCAAAATCTATGGCACTGCTTCATTTATCCGTCATTCTCGCAGTGCCATTTCTGACACAATTCATTCTTGTGTTGTTGAAGCTTTAGCATATCCTCAAGACAAGCGTACCCATCGGTTCTTTCCTCTCGAACCCGATGATTTCATCTACCCTGTAGAACGTTCAGAGAAATACATCATCATTGAGATTAGTATGTTTGAAGGACGCACTATTGAAACCAAAAAGAAACTAATTAGGTTGTTGTTTTCTAGCTTATCTGAACAAGTTGCAATTGCACCTATAGATATAGAAATCACGATTACAGAAACCCCAAAACACAACTGGGGTATCCGGGGAACAACAGGAGATGAATTAAACCTAAATTACCAAGTGCAAGTGTAAATCTTTGGAGCTTGTAGGGTGGGCATTATAATGCCCACATTAATGCAAGACAGGTTTGCGTTAGCGTTCGCGAAGCGTCTCGTAGAGAAGCTCACCGAAGGTATCGCTCTAGTTACAGAGGTTTCTAAAATTATGTGAATTATGTGAAAATAACATGATCCAAGAGAAAAATAGTAGCTATAACAGAAGCCATTAACAACAGATAAAAAGCTTTCCAGATCCGTGTTACAGAAAATTATTGAGAGTTGGGCTATCTTTCAACTCGAAAGTCTAAAATATGCTGCGCGGTAATTTGTGGTTGTTCCAAGTGTGGAAGATGACCACAATCTTGAATCCAAGTGAGAGTAGTGTGTGGAATCGCCTTTTGAAACTTTGTGGCATCCTCAGTACCCAAAATTTTATCGGAATCGCCCCATAAAATTAGCGTTGGTTGCACAATTTGTGATAACATCTCCAGTCTAAAAGCACTGTAACCACCACTTTTAGTGAAAGAAATCAGAGCTTGATTCTAACTCGGCATTTGTAGATGTAATGCGCCACAACATAACGCATCGATAGAGGCAAGAGTTTGATTTTTATATCCAATGCGAGAAACGCGATCGCGCACTTTCATATTACTCAAAAATCGAGTTGCTAAATAATCTAATGGGGGAAACATAAATTTGCTCAATGGCGAACCACCTGCTAACCCCGCACTATCAATTAACACCAGCTTTTCTACCACTTCTGGATAAGCCAAGGTAAAATCAATCGCTGTCGCACCCCCCATTGAAGCGCCCACCAAAATTACAGGTTGGTTAATTAGGCTTTTCCAGAAATAATAAAGATGGGTTTTAATCGCTGTTGGGCTATAGGCAATTCCTGAGAGTCTATCTGTAAACCCAAAACCCAATAAATCCACTGCCCAAGTTTCATTATCTTCAGAAAGCAGTGGCAAAAGCCGTCGAAATTCTAATACAGAACTATCAAAGCCGTGAATTAATAAAATTGGAGTTCCACCATACCCTTGCTTGACAAATGCTGTGGTAACTGCTTGATTAGTTAAAGGAGTAGCGATCGCAGTTGTTTGAATACTCCGAGCTAGTGCGATCGAAGTAGGTTCTGTGAGTTGCTCAACTGCCGTAGGAAGAAAATTCGGAAACATAAATTTCAGTTTATTGTACTAGCTTGCTTCCACCCATAATTGATTTTGTTAAACAATAAAGTTACACAACCTAAGATGCTGAAGTATTATTTGTAATTTATATATAAAACATAAGCTAGGTAATATCAAAATATTCTAACTCCCAACAGACGCGATTAATCATTTACAGGACAGACATAATTAATCGCCTCTCTACTCTCCAAAAAAAATATGGCATCAAAGAAAGTTTTCCAAAATGTCAAAATGGGGACTAAAGCCACGTACAATTAAAATCGCTTATCCCTTAATCCAGGAGCTAATGCCATGCCAATGGCGGTTGGCGTAATTGAAACTTTAGGTTTTCCGAGTGTCTTAGCAGCAGCAGATGCAATGGTCAAAGCTGCCGCAGTCACAATTGTGTATTATGGTCAAGCGGAAAGTGCTCGCTTGTTAGTCGCCGTCCGGGGACACGTTTCTGAAGTAAATAGAGCTGTTGAAGCCGGAATCGTAGCTGGAGAGGAAGTAAAAGTTGGTACAGTAATTACCTACTACATCGTTCCTAATCCCCCAGAAAATGTGGAAACCATATTACCAATCCATTTCACTGAGGAATCAGAACCTTTCCGTATGTTCTAAGCAATTTTGCTATCAAAATCTGTAGCGAAGCTTCGTACAATTAACTTGTAGCCCCCAGTTTATTCATACAGGAGATTAATAATGTCATTACAGGCAGTTGGAGCACTTGAAACTAAAGGTTTTCCTGCGGTGCTAGCAGCAGCAGATGCTATGGTAAAAGCTGGTCGAGTTACCCTCGTTGGTTATATCAGAGTAGGTAGCGCTCGCTTTACAGTTAATATTCGTGGCGATGTTTCTGAAGTAAAAGCCGCTATGGCTGCCGGTGTTGAAGCCGCAGAAAATGTTTATGGCGGTACACTTGAATCCTGGGTAATTATTGCTCGTCCCCATGAAAACGTTGAAGCTGTTCTGCCAATTGGTTACACAGAACAAGTCCAAGGGTATCGAGAATCTGTAGAAAATCCCATTGTTAGAGCGAACAATCGATAGATTCAACCTCCTGCGGGGGAATTCAAAACAAAAAATTCCCATAAATGAATTTACAGAAAAGTTTATTGTCAGGCTTCTGACTATTAAAACTTTAGAGAAATGCATTCTTCCTGTTTTTAGATTTTGCATAAGTTGAATTTTGAAGCACAGGGAAAGTAACAGTCAGAGTCAATAGTCAAAACTAATATTGACTGTTGACTGTTCATTTTTAGGAATATATAAGTTTTAAGAATAACTTACCAATATGAAAGGTGTAGTTGTGACTGAAGCTAGTTTAAAAAACAGACACTTGCCTATCAATCTCTACTATTCAAAATAGCGTAGGCGTAGCCCGCTTCTCTACCAGACGCTGCGCGTAGCTTGCTTCCACAAAGTGGTACGGCAGACCTAAGTGACCATCGTAGACATCGCCACATAGGATACTCAGACTAATTCCACGCTATGGCGATAGTATTTATTTAAGATTTTATACAACGACTTAGCAAACAACCTTTTAAACGCTAATTACCGTATATACACTTAAACAAAATCATAAAAAATTAACTGAACACGATTCAGTTAAAGCCCAATCCTCCTTGAAAAGCAGAGAATTAAGCTAATTTATCTGAGGGGTTAGGGAATCTTCAGGGCAAAATCTCATTAACACTAAGGATATTGAGATTCAACTAAATATTCTACTACGTAATGCTTTGTACAGAGTTGAAACTTATACTGGTGGAATAACGTCCAACTTTAAGTTAAATTAGATTCGTTCTTCGGATCTGTTACAAAATGTCAGATTTACCTGATAAATTTTGTCAAAGGCGTATCCTCCCCACTTTAAGCAGATTTCTGTTCTCAACTAAAAAAAACATAACTTTACAAAAAGTTTAAATTGGCATAATGCTCTAAATGCTTGCTATATATTGGTTTTGGGCTTTTTCAAGTAAAAGCAAAACATCAATGTAGAAATTTCTGCATAATTCTAGTGAATTCAGACGTAATAAAAGTAGAATCACTGAGCTATTTTCATGAAATTCATGAAATCTGGCGCAGCTGCCAGTTAAACAATTAGGTGGGACGAATGGGGGTTGTGATGCAAACTTCAAAATTGAGTTTCGAGGAATGCAATCTCACTATGACAATAGATGTGGAAAAACTGGCTCTAGATTGGCAAAAGCGCTTGGCTGTAGAATGTCCAGACCAAAATGAAGCCACGAGGCAAAGCATTATTCTCTGGCTGTTGGGATCTGACTCAAAACGGTTCGATCTGTTTAATCCTAAAGAACTCGATATCGCCAAGCAAGCGATGGAATATCGCTGGAGAATTTTACGTCAACGCTACTTGGGGCTGGGGCGAGAACGTGCTTATCGCAACTTGATAACCCGATTGGGGAGTTTAGTAACATTACGAAATAAGATTCAGACTTGGGTTTCCCTCAGCCGCGATCGCCAGCGTAGTGTAATGGATGTGTTGCAAGAAGTACTCCAAGAATTACTCCAAAACGACAGCCAGATGCAACAGCAAATGGCTGATATTGCCAAATATACAACCGATAGACGATTGGGGGATGCTCTGCTATTTGCCAGTTTAGAAGAATATTGTCTGCGGCCAGTACGCAATCAACCCCTATTAGCTTACCGATTTGTAAATTATTTGCGTCGCACTCAGCGCGGTGGTTTAACCCAAGTGCCAGGGCGTGATTTGGTTCGACTAGTCTCAGAAGAAGTTCTTACAGACGACAGTGACAATCGAGTTAACTTAGTCGATAGTCAGGCGATCGCAGAATATCAAGAAGCACAACAAATAGAGGAACAACAGGTGCTGCGCCAGACAGTACAAAAAGAATTTGAAAATTATTTACAAGAAAATATCGGTACAGAAGCAGTGGAATGGCTACGGCTGTATCTGCAAGGTAAATCCCAGGAAGAGATCGCTAAAAGACTGAATAAGCAGACTAAAGAAGTCTACCGTCTGCGAGAAAAAATTAGTTACCATGCTGTACGTGTTTTTGCCCTCAAAGGTAAACCAGAACTCGTAGACAGCTGGCTCTCAATTTCCTTGCAAGAACATAACTTGGGATTAACGCAAAACCAATGGCAACAACTGGATGAAAAATTAACTCCTCTAGGGCAGCAGATCCTAAATTTGCGGAGAGCGGGAAATTCAATAGAAGCCATAGCCGAACAGTTAAAACTCAAAACCCATCAAGTGCTTGGCGAATGGACGAAAGTCTATCTTGCAGCCCAAGCTTTAAGAACCCAGGAGTAGCCTGTAGTGGGAAATGGGAAATGGGGAGTAGGAAGCAGGGGAGAATAATTAATACCGAATACCCAATCCTCAGTATTATCCCCAGTCCATAATCTAAAATTCATATTCTACTTACATTTACTTAAGTATATATAATTGAAATTTTAACAATCTAACAAAGTATCTTTATTAACTACCTATTGAATTGGAGTCAAAATATAAGTAAACACCAACGAATCAAATCTATGTTGTCTTCAAAGGGCGAACTAAATGATACCGCAGCAAATGGACAGCAAATGCTAACTGCCGCTCAAACTAGGTGGGAGGAAAGAGGCGATCGCGAACAAATATTCTACCTGATTGATCATCTCTTGTCCTTTGAAGCTTGCCTCTACCACCAAATTTTGCCCTTTGAATTAGAAGACAAAAACCTCTTGCTAGGCATGGTTAATCCACAAGAAAGCGAAGCTCTAGATTACGTTGGTCGTATTTTGTCTTCTATCAATTGCACAATGGTGATTGAGGCGATCGCAGCCGATGCCCACCGCAGAATACTATCAGCTTACCTCAACCATAAGAATACATCTCAGCTAGATGCCCAACAAGTGCATCAGCCAACAGTGGACTTTCCCGCAACAAATAGCCCAGCTACGATTGCTAACATACCTAATCCTTCCTTAGATGCCGACTCGGAATCAAATCAACAACCAGTATTGATGGTGTTTCAGACGCAAAAGCGTCAAAATTCTGGGCAACGGGTAGACTTGCCTCCTATCCCAGAGCTAGACCAATCATCTCAAACTACGACGTTCTTGACCCCTATTCCCACAACTCAAGCGCAAGAGGATTCTGAAGCCACATCATCAAACAATTTACCTATTTTTCCCACACAAGCTTCTGAACTACTGAGTCCGATTGAGTTGCTAACAACACTACCACCAAAAAAATTATTAGAACAATTACTAGGGCGAATCCTGGCTGGGGGAATTGGTCGGCTGTACTTAGAAAGACAAGCTTACGAAGGCAGAATACTGTGGAGTGACAATGGAGTTTTGCAGTCTGTATTAGACAAACTGCCGCTCTCAGTTTTCCAAGGAGTACTGAATGAATTAAAGCGGTTTGCTTCCCTGCCTGTAACCACGGTTGCAGAACCAAAACAGATAGAAAAGGAATACGTATATCAAAAAAACCGCTTATTATTACGCTTGCGAGTTATGCCGGGAATCTACGGTGAAGAGGCGACACTCCAAGTATTGCGGGGAGCAGCATTAAAATTCTATCAACAACAGCAGTTAACACGTCTAAGCCGCGATGCTTTAGGAATTTCTCAGCAACTAAGCATTAAGCTACATGAACTACAAGAACGATTTTTACTGAATCCTAGCCTTGATTCTCAGCAATTAGAGGCTTTAGTTACCCTGAATCAATTAGTGAAAAATTTAGACCAACAGATCAAAATACTGGCACTAGATAGCAATCTACCGACAAAGAGTAAATCATCGATCAGTAAGTAAAAACGCTGATTTCGTTAGCATACATAATTGTTATGTTGTAATTGAATCCTAGACTGATAAAGCTTAGAGACTCATCTCTAAATAAATACAAATTTTGCGATCGTATTCTGAGTAAGATTACGGTTTAAACAAACTTAATAGTAGCAAAGTTAGTTTCCCCCTCTTAAATCCTATTGTTGCAAATATTTCATGTTAACTGAGGTTTTTAGTGAACTTTTCCCCTTAATGAGTACAGCCAATCCACAAACTTTGGAATGGCTACTCAACGTTGCAATTGAACATGAATACCCCTCTGGGCGAGCCGTTGTGATGGAAGATGCTTGGGGTAACGCCGTTTACTTCGTGGTTTCTGGTTGGGTCAAAGTCCGGCGTACCGTCGGGGAAGATTCAGTAGCTCTGGCAATTTTTGGGCGTGGCGATTTTTTTGGAGAAATGGCAATTTTGGATGAATCTCCACGCTCAACTGATGTCATTGCTCTTTCACCGGTGAAGTTGCTTAGTATCTCTAGAGAGCGGTTTATTCAAATATTGTTTAAAGATCCACAGTTACATCACCGAATGTTGCAACTGATGGTAAGGCGATTGCGGCAAATTAACCTGCGCTTACAAATGCGGTCTTCACCACCAGCTGTCAAACTCGCCCATACCCTAGTGACTTTGGGTGAAAGCTATGGTCAGGAATCAGACTTAGGAAGAGAGATTTTTAACATTCCCTTTAAAGATTTAGCAGAGGTAACAGAAATCAGCATTGAAGAAACCACCAAAATCATGGAAAAACTCCATGAAAAAGGGTGGATAAAAATTGATAGCGTCAACAACATCACTTATCTTGTGAACTTCAAGCAGTTGATGAACTTGGCTGGCAAAGTGTGATTTTTTTATCCGATTCTCTATGAGACGCTTTGCGTAGCTTGCTTCTTGGTAAGTTTAACGCCAGAGATTTGGGATGATGAACGAAAGACGGTTTGTGTGCGATGTTAAAAACAAATTTGTCATGATAGGGGAAATTACCCATTGATTTTTAACTCAGCACGCAAGATGACTGAAGCAACAGCAACTCGCCCCAACACCCACCGCCAAGAAACCGAGCCAACGATTCATTACCTGGTGGCAATGTCCCAACCAGAAACCCATCTGTTTGAGGTGACTTTACAGCTTGTCGATTATTCCTCACCGATTCTCGATTTAAAACTGCCAGTGTGGACACCTGGTTCCTATTTAGTCCGGGAATACGCCAAGAATTTACAGGATTTTGAGGCTTTTGCACAGAATAAGCCTTTAACTTGGCGGAAGCTCGGTAAAAATCACTGGCAGATAGAGAAAATAGGTATTTCAGAATTAACTGTACGTTACCGCATTTTTGCCAATGAGCTATCGGTACGAACAAATCACTTAGATAGCACCCACGGTTATTTTAACGGTGCGGCACTATTTTTTAGAATACCTGGCTGGGATAAGCAACCCATTCGCGTCACCATCGTACCACCACAGCCGGAATGGCAGGTAACTACTGCCTTACGACCCGTTGGTGAACAAAGGAATACTTTCTTAGCTAGCGATTTTGATACTCTGGTGGATACTCCCTTTGAGATTGGTAGCCACCAATTATATAAATTTGAGGTATTGGGAAAACTCCATGAATTGGCAATCTGGGGGCAAGGTAATTACCAAGTTCAGCAGTTGATTGCTGATATTCAAAAAATTATCCAAGTCGAAGCGCAGATGTTCGGCGGTTTGCCATATCAACGATACGTGTTTCTGCTACATTTATTTAGCCAAGCTTTTGGTGGTTTGGAGCATAAAGACTCTTGCTCCTTGATTTACCAGCGTTTTGGGTTTCGCGCTCAGGATAAGTACGATCGCTTTCTTCAATTAGTCGCACACGAGTTCTTTCACTTGTGGAATGTCAAGCGAATTCGCCCAAAAGCATTAGAGGTTTTTGATTACGACCAAGAAAATTACACACCATCATTATGGTTTTGTGAAGGTACTACTAGTTACTATGACTTGTTAATTCCTTTACGGGCGGGAATTTATGATGTTAAGTCCTATTTGAATAACTTGGGTAAGGAAATTACCAGATATGAAATGACACCGGGGCGCAAGGTACAACCCGTTTCCGAGTCGAGTTTTGATGCCTGGATAAAACTCTATCGCCCAGATGCCAATAGCGGTAATTCTCAAATTTCCTACTATTTAAAAGGAGAAATGGTATCGTTGTTGCTGGATTTGCTGATTCGCTCTACTCACAACAATCAGCGCTCCCTTGATGACGTGATGCTGAAAATGTGGCAGCAATTTGGGCAAGATGAAATTGGCTATACCCCAGAACAGTTGCAAGAAGTTATCGAATCTGTTGCCGGAATCGATTTGACTGATTTCTTTAAACGCTACGTTGATAGTACTGATGATTTGCCTTTCAATCAGTATTTAGAACCCTTTGGCTTGCAGTTGGTAGCCGAACAGCAGGAAGAACCTTACCTGGGTGTGAGAATAAATACAGAAAATGGACGCGAGATCGTTAAGTTTGTGGAGACTGGTTCACCTGCACAAGTAGGGGGAATTGATGCAGGTGATGAGTTGTTAGCAATTGATGGGATTAAGTTAACGGCGAGTGGTTTAAGCGATCGCCTAAAAGATTATCAACCAAACGATACCATCCAAGTCGCAGTTTTCCACCAAGACGAACTCCGTACTTATTCCATCACCCTGGCATCACCACGTCCAACTAGATATCAGGTAAAGCCTGTTGAGCATCCTAACTCCAAACAGCAACAAAACTTTGCTGGATGGCTTGGGGCTGCGATCGCAACTGTTTGATAAAGGGATTGGGCATTGGGCATGGGGTATTGGTTATTAATTCTTCTCCCTCTTGCACCCTGCCCCCTGCCCCCTGCTCCCCACTCCCCACTTCTAAGCCGTTCTCACCGCCCCAGAGTAAATCAAACCCCGTTGCAGATCCAGCGTTATAATCGCCCCATCTCGAATCACCTGCGTTGCCTGCTTCACACCAACAATCACTGGTACACCAAGACGCAACCCAATTACTGCCGCGTGACTTGTGAGACTTTCTTCTTCGGTAATAATTCCGGCAGCTTTCCGAATTGCTTCAACAAAATCGGCACTAGTGCGGGATGCAACCAAAATATCTCCGGGATTAAAGTTACTCACATCCATGCCAGTATTAGCCACCCGTGCGCGACCACTTACTGAACCTTGTCCTAGCCCAATTCCGTGACCTAGTACTGCCGTCACCACCTCTACCTTAATTAAATCTGTAGAGCCAGAAATACCCTGGAGTGTACCAGCGGTCATCACTACTAAATCTCCCTGGGACAGTAACTGAAGTTCCTGAGCCACGTTAATCGCAGCCTGAAATGTCTGACCAGTGGAAGGTAATCCTAGTACCAACAGCGGTTTGACACCCCACACCATCTGTAGCTGCCGCGCCACATTTACATGGGGTGTCACTGCCAAAATTGGTGTATGAGGACGGAACTTAGAGACATTGCGAGCTGTTGCCCCCGTTTGCGTTAGGGTCATAATTGCCGCTGCACCTAGTTGTTCGGCAATTTGACCGACAGCTTGACTAATCGCATTGGGAATGGAGCGTCGGGCATCTCTCGTAGAACGTAGGTTTAAGTGTTGGGCTTCTTCCTGCTCCATACGTTCGGCTATTCGCGCCATCGTTGCCACTGCTTCTACAGGGAAGCTACCCACGGCGGTTTCATTGGAGAGCATCACCGCGTCTGTGCCGTCTAAAATCGCATTTGCCACATCCGATACTTCAGCACGAGTGGGACGGGGATTACTCACCATACTGTCTAACATCTGAGTAGCGGTGATGATCGGAATCCCCAAGCGATTTGCTGTCGCAATTAGCCGCTTTTGGAGTACCGGCACATCTTCTGCTGGCAATTCCACCCCTAAGTCACCTCTGGCAACCATCACGCCATCACACAAAGCCAGAATCGCCTCCATTTGTTCAATGGCTTCGTGCTTTTCAATTTTGGCAACCACTGGCACTTGCTTGCCTGTACTAGAAATTAGTTCTTTAATTTCGATCATGTCCTGGGGATTGCGGACAAAGGAAAGTGCCACCCAATCGACACCCTGATCGAGACCAAACATTAGATCCTCTCGGTCTTTGTCGGTCATTGCCTTAATTGACAGGTAAACGCCGGGAAAGTTTACGCCTTTATTGTTAGAAAGCTTACCAGGCACGGTGATCCGACAATGCAAATCACCTTTGTCCCGATTAATTTCCTCCACCAGCATTTCTACTCGTCCATCATCAAGGAGGATTTTTGCCCCGACTGGGACTTCTTCGGCTAAATAATCGTAGGTGACACAGCTAATTTCTTGCGTACCTACCACCGGACGATTTGTCAAAGTGAAGGGATCGCCTTTTGCCAAAACTATAGACCCGTTATCAAACTTCCCCAAGCGAATTTTTGGGCCCTGCAAGTCTTGGAGAATAGCCACTGGCTGATTTAATTCAAAAGCGGTTTGCCGAATTAAGCGAATACTACGCTGATGGTCGGCATGAGTTCCGTGGGAGAAGTTTAGCCGCAGCGTCGTGGCTCCCGCTTCAATAATCGCCTTGAGCATTTCAGGACTGCTAGTAGCGGGGCCAATAGTAGCGACAATTTTTGTCCGGCGCAGAGAATCTCGTAATTGCATAGGGGCTGAAGTTAGGGAGCTATCTGGGAAGTCATCGTAACTTAAGTGGCATCTCCTTTTCAGTCACTGCTATATCAATAAGATATAAGCAGTTAGATGAGGGTTTATTGGAGAATGGGGCTGTGGGATAGACTAGATATAGTACATCAATCTTGTATCCATCCTCCCTACGAAGGAGTTTGTTCCATAAACTTTCTGCCGATTGTCATACCCCACTTATCAGTAAAGACTAGGCTTCGTCTGGAATCATAGCGTTATTCATCTGCTGATATGCAAAGCTGTGGATAAATATTGCTATACAAAAATTTGCAAAACTTTATTATTCAATAATATTTATCGTATATTCGTAATGTCTGCTCAAGAAGGAGTCAATGTTAGAGATGATCGCATCGGAGGCACAAAAGCCACTGACAATCCCACCCAAGGAATTTTTAGCGCCTCCTGGTGATTTTAATCCGACGCTGCTGTTGTTTTCTGTAGCTGTATCCATGTTGGTGTTATCTAACTTTGGTTACTGGCTTTGGGAATGGCCGCACTGGCTATGCTTTTGCGTTAATACTATTGCCTTGCATTGTGCTGGAACAGTAATTCATGATGCCTGTCACCAATCTGCCCATCGCAACCGGGTAATGAATGCAATGTTAGGACATGGCAGTGCGTTGATGTTAGCTTTTGCTTTTCCAGTCTTTACGCGGGTGCATTTACAGCATCATGGTCATGTCAATCATCCTAAAGACGACCCGGATCATTATGTCTCTACGGGTGGGCCTCTATGGCTGATTGCAGTGCGGTTTTTGTACCACGAGGTGTTTTTCTTTCAACGACAACTGTGGCGTAAATATGAGCTACTAGAATGGTTCATCAGCCGCTTAATTGTTGGTGTAATTGTTTATATCTCAGTGCAATACCACTTTTTGGGTTATATTCTCAATTTTTGGTTTTTACCGGCTTTTGTGGTGGGGATAGCACTAGGATTATTTTTCGACTATTTGCCCCATCGTCCTTTTGCGGAGCGCGATCGCTGGAAAAATGCTCGCGTCTATCCGAACCAAGTTCTCAATATCCTAATTATGGGACAGAATTACCACTTAATTCATCATTTGTGGCCTTCTATTCCTTGGTATAATTACCAACCTGCATACTATGTGATGAAGCCTCTGTTAGATGAAAAAGGATGTTATCAAACTTCAGGATTGTTGCAGAAAAAGGACTTTTTTGAGTTTGTTTACGACATCTTTTTAGGAATTAGATTTCATCACCAAAAAGGATAGAATTATTGCATAAAGCGATCGCTTGCTCACGGCTGACACTGGGAAAGTGATCTAAAAACTCATCCAGTGAGTCACCAGCTTCTAGATAATCGAGTAAGGTTTTTATCGGCACACGAGTACCAACAAAAACAGGAGTTCCCCCCAATATATCGGGGTCGCTATGAACAACATGCGATGCGGATGTCATATAGTTAGCATCTGTTCGACAGACTACCTTTTGAGCCTAATTCTCATCGTCTCGGAAATCTCAGCATATATTCCATTGTCACTTTGCAGAGCGCGATCGCTACCTGGCAAAACTGCATCATGACCAATGCTAGCCTGCTGGCAGAATACCTTAACATAGAAGCAAATACGATATCTTAATTATGGAAACTTGAAATGGATGCTTTAGTCCAATAACTTGACACAAAACTATGTCAATGGCAACCTGACATTGCTCAACAAGTGCGGCAATGCCTTGTAGAGATTATTAAACTGGCAGACCAGGATGCTCTAGATATTCTTCGTTTGAGAGTGGTTGAACAAGAAGTATTGGATTTGATTGATGAACCCGAAACCTCGTGAAGTGTGGCTGGTCGATTTAAGACTTGCTGTTACATTGTTGCATTAGGTTTGACTGCAATTGTCCAATACTGAAATGTTTCACCTCCAATCCGATCGCTATTCTCACGGTAGATTTCCCCCAAGCATTCATAAAATGCTTGGGCTTCATTCTCCAATCCAAATGTTATCAAGCACTTTAATATACGGGTGATGCGAAGATAATTGTGGTTAAATATACAGACCCATTCGTGTTTACGATTCAAATAGTCTTCTGACTGGCTAACAAGTATTTTTCCGTCATTACTCTGGTGGCCTTGCAACCCATAAAATTTAAGCATGACTGTGAAGGAACGCAGCAAATTCTGACGTAGCTGTGGGTTGCTTTGAAATGCTTGAATTACTTCCTCATCAACGATGGGTGCATCAGAATTGAATGCACTTCTCTCAGGTAAAGGGAACAACCACTGAATGTAATCATGGGTACACTCCAATTCTTCAAAATCCCAAGTCCACATCTCTTGAATTGTCCGACCTTCTGAATCTTGTTGCTGCCCTAAATAGAAGGGAACAAGCATTGCACTGAGTTGTTTTTGATGATTCATTGCAAACTCCCTTCACAAATCAACATCTTGATTTTGGGCGCGTTCGCCTACAGATAGCTTCAAAGGTAACATTATCCCAAGCAGGACACGATATAGCGATCGCATCTGGAAAAATAGCATCCAAATCGCGTGTCACTAAAAAAGTCACACGAATCATGTCCTTTCTACTTTTTGTGCCATTCCCAATGCCCATAATTTAAAATCCTGCCAAACGATGTGAAGGTTTCAAACTCAGGGATGATGAGTAATTAGCAATTAAATTGACAAAATCACACTATAAAGAGTGATATTAAGCGATAGATAGCGCTGGTAAAGGAATAACGGGCATGATTAAATCTTGGATGGTGATTGGGGGCGTGGCTTTCTTGGTTGCTTTAGCTGCGAACGTGATTACGCCTAGCGATCGCCAATGGTTCAAGCGTTTACAACGACCAAGATGGCTAACTTTTGAGGGCGCAATTCCGATTATTTGGACTGTAATATTTATTTGCGGTGCTTGGTCAGCCTATATTGTCTGGGAAAAAGACCCAGGAAGCACCTCAACCTGGTTAATCATGGGTTTATATCTGCTATTAGAAATTGTTACCATTGCCTATACGCCTGTAATGTTTAAGCTTCGCAGTCTGAAAGTCGGCACAATTCTCGGTGGCACAGGTTTAATCATTTGTGCTTTATTGATACTTGCAGTCTTAGGTTTTTCTGGTTGGGCAGCCCTATTACTAGTTCCTTATTTGCTCTGGAGTCCCATTGGTACTTATACCACTTGGCAGATGATCCGTCTCAATCCTCAAGATGCCTAAGAATCGCCCTAGAGAATGATTAAACATATAGCCTAAATTGTCACACTTGCAGTGTATGACTTGACAAAATACACAAAGCTTAAGTGCATTATGATTCCATCTTGGATAATAATTGGGGCTGTAACTTTCTTCATCGCCCTTGGTAGTTTCTTGATCGCGCCGCGTGATGTTAAATGGTTTGCAAAGTTAAGTCGCCCTCGCTGGCTAGTTTTTGAGCCACTGATTCCGGTCATCTGGACTGTGATTTTTATTTGCGGTGCAGCTTCAGCTTATATTGTCTGGGAAAAAAATCCCGGAGGCATCATTACTTGGCTACTAATGGCTTTGTATCTTTTGGTGGAAATTATCACCGTCGCCTACATACCTATAATGCTGAGGTTTCGCAGTCTCAAAGCTGGGGAAATTCTTGGGCTGATAGGTTTGATTTCAGGTGTTGTCCTGGCAATCTGCGTTTTACCGATTTCTCTAATGGCGGCTCTGTTACTCCTTCCCTATCTGGTTTGGACTCCCATTGGTACTTACACCACCGACGAGTTAAAAGAACTGAATCCTCAAGATGCATAACGCATCTATGTAAGCCGCCCATAACGTGCTGTGACAGGATTGGCTGGATTAGATTGATTATTCAGCCAAGCCCACATTTGATCGCCAACAGAAAAATGCCACCACTCTCTAGGATTGCGTTGAAAGCCGGCTTTTAACATTACATCTCGCAATAATTGACGATGAGGATGATACTTTTGCGTTTCAGAGCGATCGCTATTGGCATAATAATCTGGATGCGATCGCTCTGACATTTCATCAATCGGCGAACCCATATTTACTATTTGCCCTGCATCATCCACCAGCGTTACATCCACTGCCCCACCTGTACTGTGAGGAGGCGGAGTTTTTTCATCTAAACTTGGTGCAGCCCAAATTGCATAAACTGCTTCCCAAATCTCTTGGCGTTGGTTTGGTGATAACTCCACCTCAGTCAGTCCTCTATCCCGAACTGCTTGGGCGAAGCTGTAATCTACCATAAACTGCTGAACTGCGATCGGGCGATAGGCATCAAAGATTTGGATATGCCAGTTGGGATGCAACAGTTGAAGATAATTTTGCGCTTGGATCAAATTTTCAATAACGCTTTGACGGAGATAATAGGGGGAGCGATCGCCATAAGGCGCACCTAATTTTTCATAAGGATGGGGAAATTCCACCGCAAACAATTCTAAAGGAATCTTGATTAGCGGTTCACTACACTCGAAAATTGGGATTTGATGATAAGGCCTCATCTAGTCAGCCACACAAAAAATTACGGATTTTAACGAAAGCATAGCATTCTCTGTAACGAGTCTCTTTTTCCTCTGTGCCCTTCGCGCCTCTGCGGTTTGTTTCTCCAAAAATGCTCAATCAAAACCAAACACCTCTATTAGATGCCTTAAAAGCCAATGCAGCAAGACTTCATGCACCTTTTTACACTCCAGGACATAAACAAGGTGAGGGAATCTCTCAACCCTTGGCTGATTTATTTGGTAAAGCTGTCTTTCGCGCTGATTTAACCGAATTAGCAGATTTAGATAATCTTTTTGCGCCCCAAGGTGTTATTCAAGAAGCACAACAACTAGCCGCTGAGACATTTGGCGCTTCGCAAACATGGTTCCTTGTCAATGGTTCAACCTGTGGTGTTGAAGCGGCAATTCTCGCTACCTGTGGCACAGGCGATAAAATCATTCTGCCTCGCAATGTGCATTCTTCGGCGATCGCAGGTTTAATTCTCTCTGGTGCAATACCAATTTTTCTCAATCCTGAATACGATCCAGTTTTAGATATTGCTCACAGCATCACGCCCAATGCTGTACAATCTGCACTCCAACAGCATCCCGATGCCAAAGCAGTGTTGGTAGTTTATCCAACATATTACGGTGTTTGTGGAGATTTGAGTGCGATCGCCAACATTACCCAGCAATATAATATTCCTCTACTGGTAGATGAGGCACACGGCGCACACTTTGCCTTTCATCCCGAATTACCCACTCCGGCTTTAGCCGCAGGTGCAGATTTAACTGTACAATCCATCCACAAGGTACTCGGTGCGATGACACAGGCATCGATGCTGCACGTCCAAGGTAATAGGATAGATTGCGATCGCATCAGTAAAGCTTTGCAACTGGTACAGTCTACCAGTCCTAGCTATTTACTTTTAGCTTCTTTAGATGCAGCGCGTCAGCAAATGGCAATACACGGAAAAATGCTGATGTCTCGCACTTTGCAACTTGCTGAGGAAGCTAGAACCAGAATCAGTCAAATTCCTGAATTATCAGTTTTGGAAATGCCTCAGTTGGAGGAATCTCCCGGCTTTGTAGCTTTAGACAAAACGCGACTAACTGTCACTGTTTCTGGTTTAGGTTTAACCGGATTTGAAGCAGATGAAATTTTGGATGAAAAATTTGCCGTTACTGCTGAATTTGCCTCACTACAACATCTCACCTTTATTATTACTTTGGGCAACACCCCAGCCGATATTGAAAAATTAGTACAAGGTTTCACAACCCTTGCCAAAGAATATCGCCAAAGCAACTTGACTGTTAAAAACCAGGTTGGGCTAAATCTAGACAGAACACTAGATTATGCTTTAGAACTTTCTCCCCGTGAAGCTTTTTTTGCTGTCAGTGAAATACTACCTTTGACACAAACCAATAAACGCATCTGTGCTGAAATCGTTTGTCCCTATCCTCCAGGAATTCCTGTGTTAATGCCGGGAGAAGTCATTACCAAATCAGTTCTTGAATACCTACAACAAATCCAGGCTATGGGTGCATCTATCAGCGGTTGCAATGACATTAGCCTCAAAACTTTGAAAGTTGTGAAATAACGTTATAACGACTGAATTCCTCTTCATAAAATTTTAATTGATGAAGTCAGTAGTAAATGTGCGGTTTTTCAAATAGATTTAGGTAAAAATATACAGTAGTTCTACTATTGTGAAACTTCAATAAAATAGCTATTAAACTAGTGCAATCTTTGATTTATACCCATAGGATCATCTTGATGATTCCTAAACTATAAGATGAAATCAAAAACCTATTATATTTGGGGGCAAGTAGCAGCTCCGATTGTAGTCACTCTAGCGCTGGGTTTCTCAGCAAGAGCGAATGCAGTTGAGTTAGGCGCTGCCTCTGATTACAATGTATTTGTTTTGGGAGATATCTCTCAAAAATATACAGATATCGAAGGAAAAGTTGCTGCTGGCGGTAACATAAATTTCGTCGGCGGACTTGGAAGCAAACTTTCTGGTAATAGTGGCAACGTAGTAGTCGCTGGACAGAATTTAACTCTGAGCAACGGTCAAGTCTACCACGGTAATGCTGTCTATGGAGGCAGCGCCAATGTATCCAGCAATGTGGGATTTCCTCAAGGAACTCTCAGCCAGGGTAATCCCATCGACTTCAATGAAGCAGGGAAAGAACTGCGAGGACTATCTGAATATTTGGCAACCTTGACTCCTACTGGTAATACAACAGTTCAACCTTGGGGTGCTATTAACCTTAGTGGCAGTGGTACTGCTTTCAATGTTTTTAATCTTGCAGGCTCATCTGTCTCCAAGACAAACTATTTTGAAATTAAAGGGGACGCAAATTCAACTATCGTTGTCAATATCAGCGGTAAGGATGTGTCGCTGCAAAACTTTGGGTTTAATATCATTGGCGCAGATAAACAAAAAGTAATCTACAACTTCTATGAAGCGACAAACTTAACTGCTAGTGGAATTGGCATCCAAGGTAGTATTCTTGCGCCTTTGGCTAATTTCAATTTCAATAATGGTCAAATTAACGGCAATGTAGTGGTAGCTTCTTTGACAGGAAATGGTGAGTCTCACAACTATCTATTTAATGGCGATCTGCCAGATGTCCCAACGAAGTACTACAATCCGCCTAAGCCTCCCACTCGTATTCAGGTTCCAGAGCCTGCAAATCTTCCAGGTTTAGGATTAGTTGCTGTAGTATTTGGTTTGTTTCGCTACAAACGCAATCAAGCGACTTGTTTAGAATAATTAAAAATTTTTGGCAGCATAGCGCATGACGCGAATTTGTTTACAGATTTTCGCTCATGCGCTATTTCCTTGCTCTCTACCTTCTACAATAAGGATAGACTTTATTGAGATTTGTATAGTTGGGGATCGGCTGTCATGGCTCCCGCCGTTTTCATTCAAAATTTGCAAAAGCGCTACGGTACAGTGGTTGCCGTCCAGGATGTTTCCTTTCAGGTAGAACCAGGAGAAATTTTTGGTTTACTTGGCCCCAACGGTGCTGGGAAAACTACTACCTTGCGTGCTTTGTGTACGCTGACCACACCGGATGCTGGCAAAATCGAAGTATCTGGCATCTCTGTGTTAGATAATCCGAGAGTTGCAAGACAACGATTAGGCTATGTGGCTCAGGAAGTCGCTATAGATAAGGTGTTAACTGGAAAAGAACTGCTGCAATTGCAAGCAGCACTTTATCACCTTCCAGGCGCAGTAGCCAAACAGCGTATTGAGACGGTGTTAGATTTACTTGGTTTGCAAGAATACGCTAATAAAAAGACAGGAACCTACTCTGGCGGTTTACGCAAGCGCCTAGACTTGGCTGCTGGGTTGCTCCATGCACCGGATGTTTTGGTGTTGGATGAGCCAACTGTAGGGCTTGACATAGAAACTCGTTTTGTGGTATGGGATTTCCTGAGAAAATTACGCGCCTCTGGGACGACGGTAGTAATTACCAGCCATTACTTAGAAGAAATTGACGCTTTAGCCGATCGCGTGGCAATTATAGATCGCGGCGTTGTAATTGCCAGTGGTACACCTTCGCAATTGAAAGATCAAGTAGGGGGCGATCGCATCACCTTGCGAATCCGCGAGTTTTCCCCCATTGAGGAAGCTGAAAAAGCTAAAAACCTTCTGAAACCTTTACCCTTTGTCCAAGAAGTCATCATCAACAGCGCTCAAGGTAATTCACTCAATTTGGTAGTGACACCTCAGAATGATGTTCTCGTTAACATACAGCAAGCGCTGAATACCGCTGGCTTGCCCATATTTGGCATTGCCCAATCTCGCCCCAGCCTCGATGACGTTTATCTCGCTGCCACGGGACGTACCTTATTGGATGCAGAACTCGCAGCCGTCGCCACCCGCGATCCCAAAGCTGAGAAGAAGCAGAATATGAGATAGGAAATGGGGAGTGAAGAAGGGAATAGGTGACAGGTTACAGGGTACAGATTATTCCCTGTCACCTGTCACCTAATCCCAATCCCCAATCTAAAATCCAAAATCCAAAATCCAAAATTACTATGAGTGTTACTCCTAAGTCTGATATCAATTGGCAACCATTAGCATCGCCACAAGCAGATGCTAATACTGCACCTAACTTTTTCGGTGAATTGGTACAAGAGACGTTGGCTTTAACTCGTCGCTTGTTTATTCAGTTGCAACGCCGTCCCTCATCTTTAATTGCTGGAATTATTCAGCCGGTAATGTGGTTAGTGCTATTTGGTGCTTTGTTCCAAAATGCTCCCAAGGGTATATTTGGCAATACAACAAATTACGGCCAATTTTTGGCTGCTGGCATCATTGTGTTCACAGCTTTTGCTGGGGCGCTGAATGCTGGTTTACCAGTAATGTTTGACCGCGAGTTCGGCTTTTTGAATCGTTTACTCGTAGCACCCTTAGCATCACGGTTTTCAATTGTTTTTGCTTCGGCAATCTTTATCATCAGCCAAAGTTTGTTGCAAGCAGCGGTGATTGTAGCAGCAGCGGCGTTCTTGGGGGCTGGACTTCCAGATTTAGCAGGTTTAAGTGCGATCGCTCTAATTGTCTTACTCTTAGCTTTGGGTGTAACAGCCATCTCCCTCGGTTTAGCTTTCGCTCTACCCGGACACATTGAATTGATTGCAGTGATTTTCGTCACTAATCTACCATTATTGTTTGCAAGTACAGCTTTAGCACCTCTATCCTTCATGCCTAAGTGGTTGCAGGTTGTAGCTACCCTGAATCCTCTCAGCTATGCGATCGAACCAATTCGCTATCTCTATTTCCACAGTAATTGGGGACTAGGTAGTGTAGTGATGCAGGCTCCTTGGGGCGACGTTACCTTTGGGGGAGCCTTGCTGGTGTTGTTTGGCTTTGCCCTAGTCGCCTTAGTAAGTATTCAACCCCAACTGCGGCGGACTCTGGCTTAAAAGGATAAAATAGATAAATTTTAGGTAGGGTCAAAACCCATGAAAAAACCATTTTTACAAATTACTAGACTCTTTATAGCTACGGCAGCAGGAATTAGCTTTGCTTCCTTGCTTATGGCTCAACCAAGTTCGGCTCAAGTCAGCAGCCCAACCGATGCTTTCCCCAGTAATAGTACAACAGACCAAAATACCGATCCTTTCTCCCGTTCCAACTCAGACAATTTCAATATGTTCGATTTGATTCATCGGGCAAATTTCGGGACTCTCAACTGGGATTCTAACCAACAGAATGAAGAACTAAACTCAGCAGCAGCAGCCTTTAAAGCAAGGCAACAAAAACTAATTCAAGGTCAACAACAGCAACCAACCCTCAGTTTGCCAACAGTTACACAACCATCAGTTACGCCGCCATTGGTGACACCACCATCAGGTAACTGAATCAAACAAAGAACCCCAAGCCTCTAGAGGCTTGGGGCTAAGACTATTTAAAAATCCTGAATTATCAGATCAGCCCAAGTGCAGCTAAAACATCGCTAGCATGGGTGGTGGTATTTACAGCACTGTCAACATGGGTAATTTTGCCGCTAGGGTCAATTACGTAGGTGACGCGCTTGGCATAACCGCCGCCATCCACATCGAAAGCTTTGATTAGGGATTTGTCGCTGTCAGCCAGTAGGGGAAAATTCAAGTTATATTTTTGGGTGAATGCTTGATGGGAGACTTCATCATCTGCACTGACGCCCAAGATTACAATATCTTTACCTTGATATTGAGACTGGGCATCTCGAAAACTACAGGCTTGTTTGGTGCAGCCTGGCGTGTCATCTTTGGGGTAAAAATACAAAACAACCGTCTTTCCGGCAAAATCAGATAACGAGACTGTGTTGCCGTTTGTATCTTTGGCGGTAAATGCAGGTGCATCCGTACCAACTGCTAGAGGCATAATTAACCTTTCCTGTTTCAGATTGTTGATGCACTTGAAATTTTACATTAATTTATAATGTTTAAATATAATTACTAAAAAATAGGATAAATACACTTTAGGTAACTAGTTTTGGTTAAATCAGGTATTTGGTACTAGAAAAAATATATTATTAAATTAATCTTTACTAGAAGAAAAATTTATACCCATACACGATGCCTGCTGTTGATTCCCAAAACCCAAATATTTTTGTCTATCCTCAAAGCACAGTAGAAAGAGCCGAGCGATCGCTAGTGTGTTCGCCTTTTAATGTATCTTTATTTGAAGTGATGGGCCACCAGAGTGTATCAGTAACTGCGATCGCTCTGGAAAATGGACTCAAGCAGGGCTATACTAAACGCCCTTTATCAGAATTAGCTTGTGATGACGCTTTGGGCTGGTTGATTCAAGTAGGTGTATTGCGCCGAGAAGTGGATGGTCAGGGAATTACAGATAGTTTTCGTCTAACTCCCTTGGGACGCCAGTTAGTGGAACAGTACCAGGGTAAAAGTTGGCGTCCTCCTTCATGGCGCGATCGTTTGTATGATGCAGTGATTCGTTGGTTACGGATACCTTTTTAGAATAAAAAATCCCAGAGTTAGGATTAGGGAATCAAAGGGAACAATATACACGGAAACATCACATCTATTCATGAAGTCTTTACCATAACCATCCAACTATAATTTGTGATGGTTATAGTAGGCATTGGGTATAGGGCGTTGGGCATTGGGCACAAAAGCCAGAGGTGCAGAGGGGAAAAACTTACTGCAACTTTCTCCCCTGCTCCCCTGTTGTTCATTCCTAAAAATTAACCTGTATTTTGAAAAACTAAGTGATAAGCAACTATGAAATCAATTATGGTAGTGGGGACAACATCCCATGCAGGGAAATCACTTTTAACTACAGCTATTTGTCGCATTCTGTCGCGGCGTGGTTGGCGAGTGGCTCCCTTTAAAGGTCAAAATATGGCTTTAAATGCTTATGTCACTGCCAGTGGTGGAGAAATTGGCTATGCCCAAGCAGTGCAAGCTTGGGCTGCGGGAGTCGTGCCTTGGGTAGAAATGAACCCAATTTTACTCAAACCCCAAGGAGATATGACTTCCCAAGTAATTATTAAAGGTAGGTCTGTTGGTAAAGTGAGTGCCTCAGATTACTACGAGCAATATTTTGAATTGGGGTGGCGGACAATTGAAGAATCGCTACAGCATTTAGGAACAGAATTTGACATGGTGGTTTGTGAAGGTGCCGGTAGTCCAGCAGAAATTAATCTCAAACACCGCGACTTAACTAATATGCGGGTGGCAAAATATTTAAATGCGCCAACGATGTTAGTAGTTGACATTGATCGAGGTGGTGCTTTTGCTCATGTTGTTGGAACCTTAGAGTTATTGGAACCAGATGAACGCGCCTTAATTAAAGGTATAGTAATTAATAAGTTTCGAGGGCAGCGATCGCTGTTAGATCCGGGGATAAAATGGTTAGAAGAACGCACAGGTATCCCCGTTATCGGTGTTATACCCTACTTGCAAGAAATGTTTCCAGCAGAAGATTCTCTTGACCTGCTAGAACGTCAATCGTCCACGAATAAAGCCCAAACTGACCTCACCATTGCCGTCATCCGCTTACCAAGAATTGCCAATTTCACCGACTTTGACCCACTGGAATCAGAAAGTACAGTTTCAATCAAGTACTTAAGCCCTAAGCAAGATTTGGGACATCCTGATGCCGTGATTATCCCAGGTACAAAGACCACAATTGCTGACTTGCTACTGTTGCAAAAAAGCGGTATGGCAGAAGCGATCCAAAACTACGCTGCTTCTGGGGGAACGATTTTAGGTATCTGCGGTGGCTATCAAATGCTCGGTCAAATCATCGCCGACCCAGAAGGGATAGAGGGACAAGCTGGCAGATTTCAAGGGTTAAATCTTTTACCAATCAGAACTGTCATTACAGGGCAAAAAATCGCCCGCCAGCGCCAAGTTAGCTCAAATTATCCCCAACAGGGCTTGCCAGTCAATGGCTTTGAAATCCACCAAGGGCGATCGCGCATCGAACAGCAAGGCATAGATCCTCAATCCTACCATGCCCTATTTGACGATATTAATTTAGGGTTAGTAGATAGTTGTCAATCAGTGTGGGGAAGTTACCTCCACGGGCTTTTTGACAATGGGCCTTGGCGACGGGCTTGGTTAAATCGCCTCCGTCAACAGCGGGGTTTAAAATCTTTGCCTACCGGTGTTGCTAACTATCGAGAACAGCGAGAGCAGATTTTGGACTCTCTAGCCATTGAAGTTGAAAGCCATTTAGACTTAAGTCTGTTTTTGTCTTAAGCTAAAATGCGTTGAAATGTCATTAGTCATTGGTCATTGGTCATTTGCAAAGGACAAAGGACAACTGACAAATGACAACTCTCTTAAATGCGTACCATTGATGATTGTTCGTGTCCGCTTTTTACCAGATGATGTCACAGTAGATGCCGAAGTGGGAGAAGCCCTCTTAGATGTAGCAGACCGGGCTGGGGTGTTTATTCCCACCGGTTGTCTCATGGGGTCTTGTCACGCTTGTACCGTCGAATTAGAGGATGGAGAGATTATCCGCGCTTGTATCACCGGAGTACCGCCACGCGAGGAATTGACGATTAATTTATTTAGCGATCCAACTTGGTAGTTTTTTAACCCTCTAAGTTCAAAATATCAGATGAGGAAGTAGAGGAGAAAAAACAAGATGAGTAAGCTTAAATACCAAATGGTTATTCAGTGGTCTCAGGAAGATGATTGCTTCTTAGTAGGATTTCCTGATTTTCCAGGACAACGCTGGCGGACTCATGGGGATACTTACGAGTTAGCTGTGGCAAATGGGATTGAAGCCTTAGAGTCTCTAATTATTGCTTACGAAGCTGTAGGTGATCCACTTCCAGAACCAACAGTAAGTAGAGTGCGTTAAAGCAATTGAGTAGGTTGTAACTAATGCCGCACAATTTGCGCGCTCGCAGTTTATTTTGGTTGGAATAGTATTTTTGTGTATTATTACGGTTATTTTGTATTTAAAAAAATTGTATAGTTTAGTCAATAAAAAGCTTGCTGTAAATACATATTTAAATGAGGTAATGAAAGTGCCATTAGGCAGTAAGAAACTTTGATATCTTGTTTCCTACTGCCTGTTTTTGCTATCTATATCAATTAGCTTTAACATTCAGCGCGTATTCTTTAAACCTTTCCAAATCAGCTTGAATCGTCGATTCAACTATCCGCCCCAAAAACAAGTTATCCATAATTTTGCCAAGAATGCCGGGGATAGCATAGGAAATAGTCATTTTGACAATGCTACTATTGTGGCGATCGTAAAAGCGAATCGCTCCCTGATTCGGCAAACCATCAACCGATTCCCATTGGATAATTTGGTTAGGAATAACTTTGAGAATTCGGGATTGCCAATTAAATTCTAGACTGCCCGTTTTTAATTTCCAAAGAGATATATCTGGATTATCTGGCGGAATTTTCACTGAATCAATCCACTTCATCCACCGGGGCATTTGCTCTAAATCAGACCAGAGGCTCCATACTAAATCTATGGGAGCCTCTACTTCTACCTGCACAGTATGCTCTAACCAGTCTGGCATTTCTCTTTTTCCTTTTCTACGAGATGCTTTGCGATCGCGTTCTTTGCACTCTTTGGAGTTTGTTATTTCTTTAAACTCTCCAAAATCACTTTTGCCGCACGTCGTCCAGAAATAGTAGCACCTTCCATGCTGTCGATGTAGTCTTGCTGAGTATAACTGCCGGCAAGGAAGAAATTATCTACTGGTGTTTTTTGGTTGGGACGGTACGCATCCATCCCTGGCGCTTCTCGGTAGAGAGACTGAGCAAGTTTTACCACACTGTACCAAGTCATATTTAGCTCCCGCGATGAGGGAAATAGTTCATGGACTTGTTTGAGGACATGGTGTGCGATCGCTTCATTACTTTGGGCAATAAACGGATCTCCCGGTGTCAGCACTAGCTGTAACAAAGACCCTTGTCCTGGGCGATAATAATCAGCAGGGCTAGTCAACGCTAAATCGGCAAAACAAGAAAAGTCAGCATCGGCTGTATAAAGTAAATTATCGATTCCAGCCGCATGGTTTAGCTGTTTACGTTGCTCTCCATCGTTCAGTTCTGTTACCCAACCATCAAAGCGTAACTGCACTGTAGCCACTGGCACTGCATCTAGTTTGTAAATATTGTCAAATTCTGACCACTTACGCCACTCCTGGGGTAGGATGCGTTGAATTCCTGGAACATCACAGGCAAAAACGTAAGCATCAGCAGCGATCGTTTCTACTGCATCACCTTGGGCAACTACTATACCAGTGACACGGGTTTGTTCAGCTGACTCAGTAAACTGAATTTCCCGAACTTGTCGGCGCGTGTAAATTTTGGTGCCTCTAGCTTCCAGATATTCCAGAATGGGCTTGTGTAAATATTCAGATGGAGAACCTTCCAGCATTCGCAAAACTGAAGCCTCAGTTCTAACTGCAAATAGCTGAAATATGGTTAACATACAACGGGCAGACATATTTTCGCAATCAATAAATCCCAATGCGTAGGCAATGGGGTTCCACATCCGCTTGATGCTGCCATTACTTCCACCATGACTGCGAAACCAATCGGCAAAGCTAACTTTATCTAAATTGCGGATAGTTTTCATCGCCCCATTAAAGTCTACCAACCCGCGAACTATGGGACTAGTACCCAAAGCGATCGCATTTTGCAATTTATCCTGCAACGATAGTTGAGAAGTAGTGAAAAATGCCTTTAACCCATTGAAAGGCGCACCTGTAATAAAACGAAAATCTAAAGCACCAGTGCGCCCACCTTTATTAATAAAAGTGTGGGTATGTTCCTTGAGGCGTAAGTTTTCTAACACCCCCACTTTTTTCATTAAGTCAAATAGTTGGTAGTAGCACCCGAAAAATACATGTAACCCCATTTCTAGATGGTTGCCATCTCCATCAACCCAACTGCCAACTTTACCGCCGACAAACGGACGAGATTCAAAAATCTCTATTTCACAACCAGCATCAGCTAGATCTACTGCGGTTGCTAGCCCAGCCAGTCCCGCACCTACGATTGCAACACGCATTCCGTCGTTCCTTTTCAGTTTCTTTACAGATTGTAACTGTGTTGGTGTCGGAATTTGCTACTTAATATCAACTCCAGCAGCATATTAAGGCTTGCCAATATCGATACTAAAACTTCTTTGATTACTTTTTTTAGTCCCGGTAAATGACCAGACGCGATAAAAACGCGTCTGTATCATCTAGACAAACTTTTGTCCATAGTGACGGACTCTCAAAAGTATCAGAGATATTTTTTTAGTGGCAAAGCAGTTTTCTGGATAATGTTGTGAAAGTAACTTTTTAGTTGTTTGTATCTTTGCTGTCGTCGGAGACAGGCAAACTTCTAATCAGTTCACGAATTACGTCAGTTGCAGGTCTACCTGTTTGTTGGCAATATTTTTCTAGTTTTTCCGCTTCCTGCGTTGCGAGATTAACTGTTATGCGTTTAACGGCCCATTTTTTATTTGTCATTATCATGCTATCTGCTGTATATTTAGCTGGTCGAAAGAGTCTAAATTAAAGAGGGAACCGATAAGGTTATCAGAGTTTGTCTCAGGAAACAAGTAATACCATTAATATTAAAAATGTTTGTTTGGTAAAAGGATTGATCATTTTCTAAAAAAATCAAAATACTACACTTTATTTGTTACTATTGTGACAGCATAAATAGCACATAGTTGCTTTTGAAGATAATAACCCTACTAACAGCATGAGTAAAGCCTGACCATGAAATTTTATAAAGGAATTCGAGACACCTAATGTTGACTCAATGAAGATTTCCAAAGTTATTCTCCATTGAAAGCATTTGACCTTCTCTCTTAACTAAGTTCGCCAAACTCACTTGGAGAGAATATCCGCTAGAACACCAAAAAATAAAGCTTCAGAATCATTATCATACCGAAATGCTGGTTTACAGGCGGGTTATAGGGGTGTGTATAGAGCCTGAATAGTGACTTAGAAAGTAGGCAAATAAGCGATCGCTTTAAAACAAACACCCATCTGTAACCAAGAACTTAAGAGCTACTTGAACTGTTAGGAATTTTGGCTTACCTTGATCAAGCTGATTGCTTTTCACTGCCAATATAGTAGCCAGAAAAAAAGGTGTAAAACTCAGTCTACTGAGTGTAAATTGCCAAGCATGTTGGTAAATTTTGACAGAAACATCTGTAATTTCACACAGATGGATTTATCCAGAATATATGTGATGCTACTAGACTGTTGCAGATAATAATATTTTAGTTTTGTTTCATACTTTTACAATAAATTATCGTCAGAATGCAATGAAGTATTGCATATTTTTTATCTTCTTTCTAGCGATATAGCTTGCTTTAAAATCAGCTATTTTTTACGATTTTTCATCTTCACCGATCTGGAGGTTATATAAATCGTTTTTAGCCAATTAGGGCGTTATAAGTTTGACATAAATTTCTTTCCTCATATCTAAACCAAGATATAAATTACTACTAATAAAATTTTGATCGCAACTATTTTTATCTGGTAAGTATACCCATAAAGAGAGTAGTATATTTTAATTTTTTCGGTAGTGTGTTTATTATAGCTATTATTTACGCACTTTAAATAATCTTCATTTAGACATTAACAAAGCTATTTTTTATCCTTTATCAAAAAATTACAAAGAAAAACATATGTATCTGAACTTTTGCTTAATGATATTGATATATAACAGGATGCTAAACTCAAAAACATGTTAAAAATAGGATTTCAATATCTAAGTGCATCAGTTAGGTTTGATTCAAACAATCTTTATAGAGCGCTTTTTAAGTGGTCGTAGTTATTTATACTGAAAAATTTTACATAAAATAACTAGAAAACTATGAAAATACAGGTACTTCATGAAATTTAAGTAAAGTTAGCTTCTCAAGATTGGTCGTATATTAGTATTGACATATACATGAATATTCATTACAAAGTGCCGCGTCCTGATCGGTACACGGATGATGAAGACTGAGTGGAACTGGAACGCTCTGCCTCTACTTAAAAGAGTGCCTAACGCTCTTCCATCACTCTTAGAGTAAGCAATCGTTGCAAGGCATACGAGACTTCATTTTCCAGATTTTGGCTACATTTTTGAATTTATATTAGAAAATAAAGCCTCAAACCTTGATTTAGTCATAGTTTCAGTTTTGCTTCGATTATTCTTTTCTGAGAGTGATGGAAGAGCGCTAAGTAAGTCGGCATAATAAAACCAAACTATATAAAGAAAAGTAAACAAGGCTCAAACCCTTTTTCCCCCTGTCCCCTGCCCCCTGCCTTCTGCCTTATCCCAACGATAATAATTTACGCCGACCTACTTACAAGGGATGGGGTATATACCAATACGGTTTAGTTAAGGGTTATTGGTGTAGATAAATGGTCTTTCAAGACGCGATAAATTGCGTCTCTACATCTGGTTTTTATTGCTCATTCTGAACTGTATTAGGGTATATACAAAAGTGAAAATCCTGAGTACTTTTTACTTCCCTGAAACAGTTACTCCTTAATTCAGAATTCTGAATTAAGGAGTAAAACACGCTTGATGTCTGGGTAAAAGACTTAGCTTGTGTAACTCACCAACTTGAAACCTGCTGTAAATGATGCACTCTTACTTCAATCTCCACGTTTTGCTATGGGGCAAGACAGTACTCAGCACTGGTAAATCAACACTCCGTGGGTAAAAAGAAAAGGGATGAACGTTAAAAGGCAAAGCCCTGCCCTTTTCCCGTCTTAAATGCAAATTTAAGTCAATATGCCAATCAACTTAATTTCTCATACCGATAATTTGAGATTTAGAATTGCGGCAATTCAATGCAATTACTCAAATTTAAGTTGAGGCATAAGTTGGAGAGTGCCAATACCTAAATTTTGTGGTGAAAGCGATCGCCCTTCAAACAAAGCCATCATATCTCGTAACTGAGGATTGCCACGGGAGGCTCCCGTTAGTCCTTTGGCAATGATTAAGCCACAGTAGCCCTTAGTATTTTTACACCGCTGATTCCATTTTTTTCGGGCTTCGACATGAATCGGATCTTCATCTAAAAATTCACCGAATAGGAACAATTCGCCATTTTGAGTTTGCAATAAACCCAGGTCGTAGCGATCGCCATCAAAGGGATCGGCACCTGGATTAAAGCAAATTGCTCTCAGTCCGCCTGCTGCTTCAATTCTTTCAATTACAGTCTTTGCCTTGGGCCGAGAGGTTTGAATTAGAATCACAGGCAAACCGTCACCCACTTGTTTGATTTCACTAGCCTGGTGGTAGCTGACCCCCTTTCGCAGAGAATCCAACATTTCCCAAGACACTACACCTAAGCTGAGGAAGGAATCTTCTGGTATCAAGTCATCTCGCAATGATTGAAAATCAAGGTTGTCAATCTCCTCACCATCAATATCAAAGCCTGCCATTTCCTCTAATTCTGTTGCTAACTGCGGCATGGTAGAGACTGTTACAGGCACTGATTTAGTTGATTCTTCCGACTGCGGTAGAGAAATGCGATAGCGACGGCCCAGAGTAGGGAAGATATCCTCATGAAGTTGGCGACGGTGATCGCGAATAAAGCGGCTGAGGCTTTCTATAGCAACCAAGATTACCAATGCTTCTTCGTCATACAAAACAGACCGTAGTCCTTCTAAAGGATGGATATTACCAAAAGTAGGGTCAATTTCTGATAATGGTAGATCCGCCAAATCATCTTCTTCATCCTCATCTTCATCGGTTTCGTCAACGCTCTCAAAAGTGAGAAATAAGCAATCTTGCTTAAGGAAGGCTTCTTCTAGATGCTCCGTTGATTCTTCATCTGTTAAAACTGCGGCGCGAAACTGTTTTAAAGACTCTTCTGAGCGATAAAACAAAATCCCATACTCCATTCCCAGCATTCCCATAACTGAGGCGTAGAGTGTGCCAACATCCCACTTATTAATCTCGATTGACAAAATTTGCTGTTCTTCCAAAAATTCCCAAGGTGCTGCTTGCCAAATTGCAAATGCTTTCTCTCGCAAGATTTGTGCATACTGTGGAGGTAAGTCCGGGGTTTGACTATCGAGGATGTCGGCAAATCCACGAAATAGTTCGTCAATTAAAGGCAGTTCTGGTGCGTAATCAATGGCGATATCCAAATCTTGCAGCACTCCCCGCAGGTAAAATTGGATCTCGCGGTCTTTGACTACAATTCTTTGAGGTCTAGCAGGTCTTGCCGGACTTTGAGGATGCTCCATTGCTTGCATTAAGGTGCGAACTATTGCTTCTGGACCAATATCTGAAGCTACCACGTCCATTCCTCGGACAACACCTTGGGAGAAATCTACCCAAAGAATGCATTCTCCCTTTGCCTCTGAGTCTGAGTGCTGGTTTGGTGATGACAACGGACGGCGATCGCCCTCCCATACAGAAGGAATTTGAGTTAATTTCTTCAACCGACGACTGGTAGAGCGATTAAAACTTGTCATAGAGATCAAAAGAAGCAATTTGGAAGTAAACTTTGGGGGCTAGGGCTAGCTAGCCTCGGATTAATTTTTATGGCTGCACCTGAAGGGTGGTTGCTTCTGTTGCTGCCGTAGGGCTTAAATTTTAAGAATACCGAATGTATAAACACATTAAGTCTCTCAATTCTAGAATAAAAATCTTTGGCTACTTTTGACGGAGTGTTTACAATTTGGCATCTAGCAACATCTAAGCCGCTAGAATGAATACAAAAACACTTAACGAGCAACCCAGAAGCATTAACAAGCCGATATAGGGTAACGCTTATACTAATTAAGGAGTTGAAAAGCAGATGACACAAGCAATTCAGGCTCAACAACGCGGAATTCTGTTGAGCGAAGCCGCATTGCACCAGGTAAAATCCCTCCGGGACAAGCAAGGCACAGACTTTTGCTTACGGGTAGGAGTACGTCAGGGTGGCTGTTCTGGGATGTCTTACATGATGGATTTTGAAGATACCAGCAAGATTACCCCTGATGATGAAGTTTTTGACTATGATGGCTTCAAAATTGTCAGCGATCGCAAGAGTCTGTTATATCTCTACGGTTTGATGCTCGATTACAGCGATGCCATGATTGGTGGTGGTTTCCAGTTTACTAACCCCAATGCTAATCAAACTTGTGGTTGCGGCAAGTCATTTGGGGTGTAATATTGTCAGTTGTCATTTGTCCCTGGTTATTGGACGAAAGACAAATGACAATTGACCAATGACTTATGACTCATGATTAATTTACTATGACTCAAACAGTTGAATCCCTGTTTGATACAGGCTTAGAACGCTATAAAGCAGGAGAATCAGTAGAATCTTTAATCCCTGTGTTTAAAGAAGTGTGCGATCGCGCTCCTAAAACTAGTGCAGCTTGGGTTTGTTTAGCGTGGTTGTATCTACTCGATAACAAACCCAATTTGGCTTACAAAGCTGGACAGAAAGCAGTCAAGTTAAATCCACAAGATCCCCAGGCTAGAATCAATCTCGCCTTAGCAATGCTGGAAACAAAGCAAAAAGGTTTGCGCGAACATATTGATATAGCACAGCAGTTAATTTTTGTCAATGAAGAATGGAGTGATGAAATAAAAAATAGTATTGAAGACGGTTTAAGTAGAAAACCAGATTGGCAGAGTTTGACAAAAGTCAAAAATTGGCTGTTTGAAAAGTAAAAGATGGGGAGTAGGGAGAAATCAATTAAAAATTAAAAATTAAAAATTAAAAATTGAAGAACTCCTCCTTCCTGTTTCCCAATGGCCAATACAACTCTTGGAGAGGCTGCGCCAACTACTCCTTTCGACTTGGCTCAAGGCAAGTCGCTCAGTAGAAGTGCCCAATGCCCAATGTCCAATGCCCCATTTTCCACTCCAATCATGAAAGATAAATTGTTAAATTGGCTAAACATGGTTTTAGTCGCCGATGTTTTTTTGGTTTTGTTTGGCTTTGGCTGGTTAGCGATCGCTGCGATCGGTGATGCCGCCGGAGTAAACCTGGGTTTGGATTTGTGGCATCAACTGTGGCAACCCTTGTTTAACCCAGCAATTGGCATTCTCATGGGTGGTGCCATTCTCAGCGGTATTATCAGTTGGGTTTCCAAAAAATTTCTTTCTAGTCAATAGTCAAAGAATAAGGCATATTTTGGATTTGAGATTTTGGATTAAATTTCAATCTAAAATCCAAAATCTCAAATCTAAAATTCTTACTCCCCACTCCCTTTGAATCTATGTAAGAATTTGTGTTAATGCCGATTGCAAATTAGGATATTTGTACTCAAAACCTGTTTGCACAGTTCGTTTTGGGATAACTTGCTGACCTTCTAAAACTACTATCGCCCCGTCTCCTAAAAGAGCCTCGATCGCAAAAGCAGGAACAGGCAACCAAGAAGGGCGATTCATCACTTGTCCCATAGTTTGGCTTAAATCTGCCATTCGGACTGGGTTAGGGGCAGTGGCATTATATACACCTTCTATTTCCGGTTTAGTTAAAGCTTGCAGAATCAGGTTAACTAAATCGTCTACGTGAATCCATGAGAACCACTGCCGACCACTGCCAATAGGCCCACCAGCGAAGAGTTTGAAAGGTGGAATCATTTTACCTAAAGCGCCACCATTGCCCAGAACAATCCCAAAACGCAAAATTACCAGTCGCACACCAGCATCTTTTACTTTTCCCGCTTCAGCTTCCCACGCCTGGCAGACTTGGGCAAGAAAATCGTTACCAGATTGACTGGTTTCATCAAAGGTAGCCGTTTCACTGGTACCGTAGTAGCCAATAGCCGAAGCGTTAATTAACACAGATGTTTTAGGATTAGCGTTGGCTATTGCTTCAACTATTTTTTGTGTACCTAACTTTCGGCTATTGAGGATTTCTTGTTTCCGTTCTGGTGTCCAGCGCCCTTCACCAATAGGTTCTCCTGCCAAATTAACGACGCCATCACAACTAGCGATGACACTTTGCCAAGAGTCAGATGCATTTGGTGTATAGGCGACAATCTCTACATTAGGGAAAGCCTCAGAGGGAAAAACCTTTTGAGCAAAGGTTGTGTTACGAGTTAATACAACTATTTTATGACCTTCTCCCTGTAATCGTTGTACCAAACGACTACCGACAAATCCTGTTGCCCCAGTAATTGCGACTTTCATTTTCTACCTCAGCCAAACCTTTATTGTAAAGTTTTTGATCAAACTTTCAGCTTACGGCAATTTCCTTGTTGATAGAAGAGGTTTGACTGTATATCTGGTAATACCTGCTCTCAAAAACTTTGATTTTTTAATGACTTTATATTTAGATACTTCGGTATTATAGGATGGACGGAGTGTTGCAATGCTTGGGGCTATTATGGCTCGCTATACCTGTTCATTTATTGTTTCTGTTCCTAGTGACCATCTGTTGCCGTTACTTGTAGAACTTCTACAGGACTGTCAGTTGGATATTCAATATCACACAGCCGAATATATTATTGGTCGTGAGGTTCCTGGAAACGTTCCTTTTCCTAAATTAATAACGGTAGAAGTACTGATTGATAAATCAAAATCTACTGAAACAGAAACCCGGATGAGTATTGTGATTAAAAATGAAGAACTACCAATTCACCTAGATAATTACTGCCGACAAATGTTTGAGTTAATCAAGCAATCTATTGAAAGTAGCCGTCATTGGCATTTGATTGAAAGTATTGCAGGATAGCTTTGGCGATCGAATTGATACTCCCACGGCTTGAAGCTGTGGAAGTGTCAGACTGTGATTGGTAGTTATAATTCAATATCCTACTCCTCTAAATCCTCGGCCATACCGGGGTTTATTAGTGTAATATCATACTCACTCGAATCCGTTTGTCCTAAACGCTGAGTGTTTCTTAAAAGGTAATAAATGGCACGTACTTGAGGCCCAAAAACGATCTCGTCTTCATTTCTGAGATCGTGGGCTGGTATCTTGCGTCCATTAATCATCAAACCGTTGGAACTAGGCTTACCTTTGGCATCGCCATCTACAATCCGGTAATAGTAGCTATGACTATTATGCTCTCGTGGCAATCTCACTAATGTGGCATGGCGGCGGGAGACAAACTGCGACATTAAACGGATATTACATTCGCGGTCTCTACCGATAGAGTAGACGGGGTGCTCCAGAGAAAATTCTTTGCGACCTTGATCGTCTTCAATAATCAGTAGATGGTTTTCATTGGTTTCTGCTGCCATTGACAAATCGGTGGAACTGTAATTGATTAAGATTTGTTTAGTATCGTATCTTGCCATTTTCGCGCACCATAAGTCTGTGGTGCTAATCTAAATAAGCTTTAAAATTGCATAATACCTTGAAAGAGTAGAACATGGCCGTTCTACTCCAGTAGCTATGATAGCTTTGGTAAGTGTCTTAATTTGACGACTGACTCTTGAATTGTGTTTTGATAACCAATATTTGTGGTGGCAAATTGGACGTGTAAAGGAGTATTCTACGGGCGATGAGCGAATCGCCGTAATAATATTGAGTTGGTGACGACGCTAACAGAACTAAAAGCCATTAATGCAGCAGCACCAGATGGGTTAAGCACAAAACCCAGACTAGGGAATAAAACACCTGCTGCTAAAGGAATGCCAAGTGTATTATATGCAAAAGCCCAGAATAAATTTTGGCGGATTTTGTTGAAGGTGGCGCGACTAAGCTGAATAGATTCGACGACATCGTTTAGGCGATCGCGCATTAAAATAATTTCAGCAGTTTCCATCGCTACATCTGTCCCGGAGTGTAAAGCAATTCCTACATCAGCTTGGGATAAAGCTGGAGCATCGTTGATTCCATCTCCTACCATTGCGACTACCGAGTGCTGAGTTAGTAGTGAGGAGTTAGGAGTTTTCTTTGCCCCCTTGTCTCCTTGTCCCCCTTGTCCCCTTGTCCCTTCTAACTGGAGAGACTGTATTGCCGCCGCTTTTTTAGCTGGGGGAACACCTGCGATTACATCAGCGCTATCTAATCCTAGTTGTTTGGCTATAGCGCTAGCTGCTTCTTGGCGATCGCCACTGAGCAACATTACCCGTAAGCCCATCTGACGCAACTTATCTACCGTGGATCGAGCATCCGATCTGAGGGTATCAGAAACACCAATTAGTCCGGCTAAAGTTCCGCCAATTGCGACGCAAACGACTGTTTTACCATCTGTTGCTAAATCCTGTGCTACCTGTTGTGCAGTTTCGTTAATGGCAATGCCGTGCCAACTCAACCATTCCCAGTTACCCAACAATACAACTGTGTCCTCCACCACAGCAGATACCCCTAGTCCTGGTTCCGTGTGAAAGTCTACAGCCTTTGGAATCGATAACTCTTGCCGCTGTGCCTCTTGCTGAATCGCTTTTGCTAGGGGATGGTGAGTACCGCTTTCTACGGCTGCTGCTAGTTGAATGAGGGATTGGGCATTGTTATTCTTCTCCTGCTCCTCTGCCTCTTCCCCATTACCCCTTATCCCCAGAGGGGGCCCCACCTTCCCCAATTCCTCAATTAACAGACAATCTGTGACGATGGGATTACCTGTGGTCAGAGTGCCAGTTTTATCAAAGACTACGGTGTTTAACTGATGTACTCTTTCTAAAACATCGC
Organism: Nostoc sp. JL23; assembly: GCF_017115065.1. NCBI lineage: Bacteria > Bacillati > Cyanobacteriota > Cyanophyceae > Nostocales > Nostocaceae > Nostoc > Nostoc sp. JL23. Next base: position 43,194 of record NZ_JABXKN010000041.1, on the reverse strand, counting down.
CACCTTTGATTAACAAACCTCGTTCTGCGCCCATAGCAGTTCCAACCAGAATGGCTGTTGGTGTGGCAAGTCCCAAAGCACAGGGACAGGCAACTACCATAACTGCGATCGCGAGTTTTAAACTAATTAATAAAGGGGAATGGGGAGTCGAGAGTGGGGAGTGATGGGCTTCATGTGTAGCGTGGTTCATCATTTCCATGCCACCAGACATGGTGATATCAGTCCAGATGTGAGTACCGAAAAAGTACCAAAATCCAAATGTTAAGACAGATGCTGTCAGCACCCCGTAGGTAAAGTAACCAGCTACTGTATCTGCTAATTTCTGTACTGGTGCTTTCCGAGTTTGGGCGGCTTCTACTAGGGCGACAATTTGAGCTAGAGTTGTATCACTTCCAATCCGGGTTGCCTGAATAGCGATCGCTCCTGACTGGTTTAGTGTCCCCCCTGTCACCATATCTCCTGGTTTTTTGATTACTGGCACTGCTTCTCCAGTTAGCATTGACTCATCGACCGTTGTTTGACCAACTACCACTTCACCATCAACGGGGATTTTATCGCCTGGCAGCACTTGTAAGCATTCACCGACACGCACTTGTTCAGCGGGAATCTCAACACTAGAAGAACCCATTCCGGTTTTCTCTGGGTTGGCAATTAATCGCGCTAAGAGTGGCTGGAGTGCTAGCAATTTCCTAAATGCGGCAGCCGCGCGACCTCTAGCTTGTTGCTCTAATGTCCTTCCTAAGAGAATAAAGCCTAGCATCATTACTGGCTCGTCAAAGAAGCACTCCCAACCCAATTGGGGAAAAAGCAACGCTACTAAACTAGCAATGTAGGCTGTCAGCGTTCCCAATCCCACCAGGGTGTTCATGTTAGGCGCATTTCGCCGCCAACCCAGCCAGCCATCTACTAAAATCGGGCGACCGGGAATTAATAGCGCTACTGTCGCCAGTCCACAGTGAAACCAGATGTTATTTAGCACTGGCAGCACAGAGCTACCAAGATTACCAAAATGTCCACTTCCCGACAATATCAGCAACACCGCTGCGATCGCCAACTGCCATAAAGAAGAACGCATTTCTCGGCGTTGTCGTTCTGCTGGATCTGGTAAGGTCGATATTTCGCCCGCTACTGTGCCATTAGCTTTTCGGGGTTGAGTCGGGAATCCAACAGATGTTAATCGCTGTGCCAGTGCATCTGCATCTATTGCACCAACTTCTGACTCTACAACTGCTACCTCTGTGGCCAGGTTCACACAGGCACTCTTGACTCCTGGATGTTGGGTCAGCTGTCGTTCTACAGCGTTCACACACCCAGCACACTTCATACCCCCAACATCTAGAATAATCTTCTCTAGGATTGGGTCAAGTTCTAGGGCTGGCTTAGTTTTCGGGACAAGTTGCATGGCTTGTGTTTAGATTCGCTACAGAAATTCAACGCCTGACTAAAAGCGTCTCTAATTCGAGCGTAGGCTAAATATGGAACTATGACTCAATGTCAACCATATTAAAATTATTAATTTATCGTACTTTGTTGAGCATGAACGACTATCGCTGTACTTAATTCAAGGTTCCAAGTCCCCAGATTTATCTGTAGAGTTTTTAATTTTTAATTTTTAATTTTTAATTTCCCTAGAGGGGGTTGACATTTCCAACGTCGATAAGTGACATAAATAATAGCTGCCACCTGTATTGGCGCGATCGCAATCAGATTTTTTAAGAAATAGTTGATTTCTAAATGAGACATAACACTGAAATATCCAAAGCCTAACAAGAAGAACATTGCCCAGTTAAGCTGTTTAGGTTTGAAAATGAGCATATCAATAAAAATAAATATAGAAGGTAGAAGTGCTGTATAACTTCTGCTAAAGGTAAAGGTGAAGCGGAAGGGAAAAGGATGTTTTTTTGGTTGTTGCCCTTTATCCCTGCGCTTTTGCTGCAATCCTAAGCTGGGAAGTAAGTATCATTCTCTGCTTCCAGTAAGAAAGCTATTCTTGCACTAGAACCAGCCCTGCTTATTCACAAAATAGGTATTTACAAATCCTTCAGGGGATTTATTTAAGTAGATCATGCCTTCAATTAGACCTACGAGTTGCATAACTAACAAAGCAACGCCGTAGGTAAAAGAACCCCCAATTACAGAAATCACTAACATGATAAAGCCTTCCGAAGCGTATCCTAGAATAAACTTATGAACCCCAAATGCTCCCAGGATAATGCCACAGTAACCAGCTAGAAGTTGTTTGGTAGGGTGACTGGGGTTGAGATTTGCCATATAAGTGCTGCTCCTTGATAAGTGAGTATAAAAATAAAATCTTTATTGTAATGGAAGCAAATACATTTACTTACTTAATAAATAGATTTTTAATTTTTCACTATGAGTAAGTCCCAAGATGAATAATTAAAATCAGTGTGCTTCTATTCCAGAGGAGACGCCAAGATGTCTTGCAGTATAGGCCGATCTGGCGCTCCTTGATGACTTTTGGTGGATTTGACGATCGCCAACCCTGGTGCAGCAGTTTTGCAGATTTTTAGCTCAGGCGTTTATCTTGAGCAGAATAAATCTTAAATAATCAAGAAAAGCTGCTACATACACCACTTTTTACAAGTCCATCAGTATTATTTCCGGATGTTTTTGCGTAGGCGTAACCCATTGTAGACATCGGTTTCAGCAGATGTGAAACGCCATCGCACCAATGGCAACGCAACTGCGCGGCTAGTGGGAATCTAGAAGCGCAAAAGGCATCTTCCATATCTTTCTAACCACTTTTTAGTTACCGATCCCCACTTCCATGAGCGCAAACCGGAATTTTATTCCAATTCATGACAGCTGAAAATGGTTCAAGAAGACAATTAACATCTCGAAAATGGCTAAAATCTACCCGAATGAGAATAAATGCTTAACTAGATAGTTTGCTGTCTATGTTAATAGCATTCTTTAATTTGCTTTTGCCATTATCTTAATTGGGTTTTCAGCTAGTATTTATGCTTATAACCAATTATCACTAGGAAATTGTCTCTACCTATGGAGATAAAATCAGATATTTTTGTTTTTGGCAACAGTAGTGTACTTGTATTAATTACTGCCTAAAACAAACAAGCTTAACAGTGTACCACTATTCCAGAGGCTGTGGAGGAGCATAGGAGCGAGGAGATTGCGCGATCGCGTGTAGACTACTCCCAACACAATGCCCAATGCGGTCAGGGGGAGAATTTCCGATAAGCTGAGGTGAGCGATCGCAAACAACAAACTACTGATCAAAATCGATCCCCACACGGGTAAGTAACGAGTTAGAGAGGGTAACAAAAAACCGCGAAATAGGATTTCTTCAAAAAATGGAGCTGCGATCGCCGCTGTGGAGAAAAATATACCAAGTGCGATACCATCTTGGCTTTCTAGGGCTAGTTGTAACAGAGGATTACTCCCACCCTGTCCTTGCCATAGCTGTTGATTAATCAAAGATACCACCACAACTACGGGTAAAGCCGTGCAATAGCCTCCCAGTCCCCACAAAAACCAGTTATCTTGAAAACGGAAGCGAAACCAGAATTCTGGTAGTGGAAAAAAGCGCTTGAGAGAGAAATACAGTACTAATAGCGCACCTAATGCCACCAAGAAGTAACTAACCAACACAGAAAATGCCTGAAGTCGCACATCCACAATAGGACGTGGAATGGGTAGCAGTGATATCACCAAAGGTACAAAAATTTGCCCCATGAAGAAAAAGCCGATGATAAAAACCTGCAAAACCGTTTCACCACCCCAAGGTGTTGACCAAGGGATATCAGCATTTTGAGCTAATAAAGAGGCTTTTCCTTTCAACAAGCGTTGAGCAAATAATAAAATCAGCAGTATTAAACCAATTAAAGCTGCCAAAGTGGGAATAGTGCCAATAACTGCCAATTTAACTACTGCTTGAGTAGAAGATTCTTGTTGTGCAGCTTTTACTGCTGATAACGCGTCTTGTCGTTGCTGGAGTTGGTATAACTTAACCAAAGCTGTAGAGCGAAACCAACCTTCTAAATTCTTTTGAATTGGTTCTTGAGCATTTGGGAGGATACGGGGAGGATTGCTCCACAGTCCAGTCAATACAGCGGCGGTTTCCCCAAACCCTGGATTAATATCTGAACGTTGTTGTAATTCGCTCCAAGTCTTGAAGGCTGTATCAGTTTGTCCTTGCTGTGCTTGTAAGATTCCCAAGCGCAGGTCTAATTCAGCCAGTAATTTTTGTAATTGCTTAAAAGACTGCTGTAACTGTTGCTGTCCCTGTTTAGAGGTTTTAATAGTGGGAGGAGCATCCGGTAGAGGTTTCGGAGGTGTGGGAGTTATTTCAGCCTGAGAGCGTAATTGTGCAAGTTTACTATTAACTTTGTCTAAATTAGCTTGAACTGATTGACGCGCCTCCTGATACTGCTTTGTAGCGCTTTCTAGGGGTTGCTCACCAAGTATTGCTTCCCGAATCGCCTGGAGTTTGTCATCACCACTATCTTCTGATTGCCAAGCTTGAGCTTGTAAAGCAATATTTGTTTGGTATAGTTCCAAACGACTTTGAAATTGAGGTTCTTGCCAACTGCCGAATAAAGCCGAAACTGCTAACAGAACTGCTATCGGCGTCATTACAAAAAATAAAACCAACCGCTTGAGTGTCATCTATCCCCCTTTGACTGACCAGTGGAGAGCGCGTCTCCCTTGGGAATTATCGCAATAAAAAGTCAGAGGTGGATAGATATCATCAATATTATAAGTTTGCGATGCCTGTGGTTTTTGCTAGCCTATGCACGCACAATGTTAAATTACACTAGTGTTCCCCCACCTTGAAGAAGCCGCTCATCTTTGTTTTGAGCGATAAATCATATCATGTCCGCTTGATTGCTTATTAAACCCGAAGAACCCCACCCCGCCAAAGCTACGCTTTGTCTCCCCTCCTCGCTTGCGGCAGGGTGGTTTTATACGAAAAAAGAAAAATATGGAAGTCTTTATTTCTCGTTTAGAACCATAGATTTTGACTCCTCTCCAAACCTCTCTCTGATGCGGAGAGAGGCTTTGAAACCCGGTTTTAGTTTTTCTCTGCTTGTATGAAACCACCCTGCCTCCTCGCTTGCGGGGAGGGGTGTGATGACTGTGGTTAGCATAACTAATTATGCGGAGATGATATCACTCACTACAAACTAGGATTTTATATTTAATTATGCCTATTATTCCTAGTTACTGAGTCTCACCAGTTTAACTTAATATAGCATTTCATTAATTTGTAGCGAATTAAATTTGACAATACCTTGCAATGCCATTGCATCTCGATACAATGTTAATGCGTGCCTCTGCAATGCCATTACATCCCGATACAATGTTAATGCTTGCCTCTGCAATGCCATTGCATCCCGATACAATGTTAATGCGTGCCCTTACAATGCCATTGCATCCCGATACAATGTTAATGCGTGCCCCTACAATGCCATTGCATCCCCCTGCATTAAAAACGCTACGCTTTTACGCAAAATCGTACTTAGATAAATTCATGATCGAGAAGTTGTTCCATAGTGAAAGGACACTCAACGGGAAAAGTTTCTATTGGCTTTTGAGTCTCATTTGCAGCATCTCGACGAGCGCGGCGATAATATTTCTGTATCCACTCCCAGTCTTCTAGAAGGTGCTGCAAACTGGGAGTATCTTCTAAGCAATCTTGAATTTGGTTTCGGCAGTTTGAGATTGTGTTAACCCAACTTTTAGTTTTTCGCTCTGGTTGATATTGGCATTTGAGTAAGTGCATTAAAAGCACCTGTAAATAACTTCCAAGTTCCTTTTGTTCACTCCGACCCAAAGCCTCTAGTTCCTCTACCAAATGTTCAACATCTAACTCAGCCCAGCGTCCTTTCTTCAGGCACTCAGCTTGTTGCTGCGTCCACACCAGAAAGTCCTGATTGTAGAGTGTCGTTTTACTCATCAACAGTTACCCCTTTGTTTTCAGCAACATTTTGCCTATTTTTGCTCAATGTTGACCCACGAATAATCTCACAAAAGTAATCTAGCAATTACTTCTCTCATCAGCATCGTCATCTTGCAGGTTGCGTTGGGCACAGCAACCGCTGATATCTGGGTTTAAGATAAATTCCTTTTTGAGTTGAGGTTCACCATGTACTTGATTAGGCGTGTAACCTAAATTATCGATCCAAGTTACAAATGGTATTACGTGTGGCTGATTTGCTGTCGATTTGTGTCCTTGGTTTTTATGAACAATTGAAGTGAGCGGTTCAGGCAAATGAACAGGCTTGTCACCGAAGTAGTAGAAGTGCCGTGACATCAAAACATTTATACCGCCTAAATCTGTTTCTTGATTACTGATGTCATGAACACTTGGTCGCAATACTGATTGTTCTCCTTGGCTGTAATCGTAGATGCAATCGCCAACACGATACTCAAATATTTCGCTGTTCCACTTAGGAATTTTGTGAGGACTATGAACTCGGCAAAACTCGTCGTATTTTCGCAATGTCATCTTGTCCGTTACCTGCATTGCATATACAACGCAATCGGTAATATTCCCAATTGGTGATTGTGTAGAACCAAGTCCTACAACCCAATCTCCAATGTTTGCGGCTCGTCGGATAACAGGCTTGCAAATTGCGAGGGTGCAAAGTTCCCAGAATGGGTTAGGAGCCGCACCATCATCATAACGTAGGCAGTAAGAGAAGAGTCTCATTAGTACAAAATTACTAAAGCATCTAACTACTACACTATGGCGCACACTGCGGTTTGATACGCTTGTTTATGTATTTTTTGTTACTGAAAATTCCAAAATAAAAGAGTGAAGAATCAAAATTTGAATCCTTCACTCTACGTTATTCTATATTTCTAAGATTCTCTTCCAGATGCCCAGGTATCACGCCATTTGACAGTACCTTCTTTCGCAATCACCCAGCGGCGATTTACAAGATTTTCGCGTAGAGGCGATCGCCCTTCCCGCCACATGGCATATTTATAAGCAATCAGCTTACCAGCACTTTCATCAAAGGGAATCTCCGCAGACCAGGTATTCGAGTTAATGTACTCTAAAGGATACGCTTTGCTGATATCCCAGTTACCCAACTCTGGGCAATCTCCTGTCACCACAATGATTTCACCAGGTTGAGTATCAACGCCATTGAGTTGGATGCGGACAATTGTCTGTGCTTTAATCCGTTCGCCAACGTGGCTGAAAACAATCACTCCCCGTTCTTCTAATACCAGGTTATAAATCTTGCCATCTTTCACCTCATACTTGTTGCGAGTCACCACGCAGGTATGTTCGCCATCGGGTAATTCTGTTTCTACTTCTGGGAGAGTAACTTCTCCTCCCCGGTTTAAAGCTACAAAACATAGAGAATCACGATAGCGGCGGACATAACAGTAAACATCTGGTGTTAAGTATTTTTGCCAGTGGCTACCCATTGATATGGCTGGATTCAGTCGCCGTAAGCCAGACAGCAGCCTGATGCAACGATAAATCTCACTCTCAACATCCCAATTTTCCATCATCGGGCGGTTATATGGGTCATTACCGCCATCGGTATCGTCATGCAGATACTGTTCTGTACCGTAATATATGCAAGGAATACCGCGAGATGTCATAATTAAGGCGATCGCAACCTTCAACATCGCTGGATCAGGGTTCAGCGATTGGAAGCGGGACATATCATGGTTATCGATGAAGGTAATTAGCTCTGTTGCCCCGTTATAGCGATAATCCTGATCAAAAATATACTGAATTGTTTGGAATCCCATTTCTGAACCTTGTCCCAGTGCGGCTCGAATTGCCACACACAAGCCAAAGTCTAGAAGCGTCATGCCTGAATGATTGGCAAATTCCACTGAGCGATCGTCACTCGGATTACTATAAATCCATTCACCAAAAATGAATACATCTGGTTTGTGATTGGTCATCTCGCCTGTGAATTCTTGCCAAAACCAGATCGGCATGTGCTTGACAGTATCTACTCGCAGTGCATCCACACCCCGGTCTAGCCATTGTTTGATTGCTGATTTGATATACTCACGATATTCACTATTGTTTTCATTGAAGGTTGCTAGACCGGATAGTTCACAGTTTTGTACTTGCCAATCGTCTTCCCAGTTTTGCACTTCGCCATAGTGGTGATACCAATTATTGACATCATTATTGAAATCAGCAATTTTGACGCCATCATCAAATAATTCGCCTTTGCTACCGCTGGTATCAGGGCTGCTATGGTTGCAGACAATATCTAGCACCAGCTTCATATTTCGCTTGTGCAGTTCTGTAATTAACCGATCAAAGGTCGTATTTTTTTCTTCTTGAGTAGCGTTTAAAGAAGGATTTTCTCCATCAGCAATGTAGCGAGGATTAATCCGTTTAAAATCTTTTGTCCAATAGCCATGCATCGCCGCATTGCTAATAAATAACTCTTCCACCTGCTCGAATAGTGGAGTTAGCCAAAGGGCGGTAACTCCCATATTTTTGAGATAGTCTAACTTATCGATGACACCTTGTAAGTCGCCACCCCAGTACTTACCCCACTCTTTTCTAGTTGGATCGTACAGTTCTGAGTTTGCACCTTCGCTATTATCTGGATCGCCATCATAAAAGCGATCTACCACTAGAAAGTAAATAGTTTCCTGACGAAATTCAATATCTCTGGTGTAAAGAAACTCTAGGTCAATTTCAGTTTCTGATGGTGGGGTTTCTATAATAGCGTCTACTTTCTCTTGTGCAGAATCAACCTTGTATTGATCTGGTGAAAACTGGGATGGAGGGGTTTTTACCATAAAAAAACTCAAAATTTCATGTAATTCACATTTGTAGAACCAACAGTACAACGTTTCGAGTATTGTGTGTCACTACAAACTTCGGTATTGTGACATCCTGCCTACGGTGTATGTATCTATCGCTAGCTAGTTTATAATTCTATCGATAGATATAATTCATCTGCTAGAGGATAAAAGTAAAGGAATGTAGCAGTTATTAACGATAATTGCTCGATCGCAAAAATTTACAATATTTAATTAAATTGACTTGTGGTAAATATTGAGCGTAGCTCGTGTTTAAGTGTATATTCGACAACAGATTTTAGAAAACCTCAATTCCTGTGAGATTAGTTGTCAACAAGGTTTTGTTACACCTGAGCAATACCGAGCAAACCACGTATAAGCCAACTTTTTCTCTAGAAGATTCGCTCCATTGGTAAACTGACCATTGTCACTTTCAATCTGTTATTACTATCAAGGAATTAATTTAGGTAGCAATTATGACCAAATATGACAAGGTTTTTAACTCACCAAAGACATCAGAGGAATCACTCAGTCCAGAGGAAGCGGTGGCGGCGATCGCAACTGTGACTGCGATCGCTGATTCATTTATTGAAGAGGTAGATGCAGAAAGTTTAGCGGGTATCCTCTGGGAATTCGAGGTTTTCGAGGAATACTCAGAAGATGAAATTGCAGAAATAGTTGATAGACTGATCGCCATTGCCGAAGAAGAGGGAATTGGGCCCCTGTTTAATACCGCCAAAGTATCTCTCTCAGATGAATTAGTGCTAGATGGTTTTGCCGCTGGGGTAATAGTGCTTTTAGACGATGACCTCGCCATTCCCAAACCGAAACAAGCCTACCTGAAAAAGTTACAAGCAGCTTTAGAACTGGAAGATGAAGAAGCAGAGGAAATCATCAAGGAGGTAATTGCAGCTTTTAAAGAAGCAGAAGATGAAGAATATACAGACGATGAAGATGAGACAGTAGTCATCGAAGATTTTAGCGAACAGGCCTATCAATCCCCTTTAGGTAATTTTACTGTACCGATTCCGGTCGATCCGCAGCAGGGCGGTAGAATTCAAAGCCAGGAAGGAGTAGTTGGCTTTTCTGATGACATCGGTACTTTGCTAAGAATCGATTATTATCCTTTCCCCCTAGAACAGTTAGAGGAATTGGAGTCTGTTGGACAAGAAGAATATTTACAAACAATTTTAGTAGATAAGTATGTACCTCAAGCGATTTTCGCTAATGTACCAGATGCTTCTGTGGAATATACCGAATATCTGGAAAATACTTTGCGAGGCGCTTACTACGTGTTAATTGATATGCCCAAAGGTTCCACAATTTCTAAGCAAGAAAATAATGGAACTGCAATCAGATTAGATGCGTACCGAGGATTGCTCACCTTTATCAGTGGGGAATTTTTGTACATAGTTAGTAGTCAGCACAGCTTTATTGATGGCGAAACTCCCGATTCTGTTGAGGAAGAGGCTGAAGATATCAAAGAAAGTATTTTAGAGTTTGTTGAGACTATAGAGTTCGCTTAGTACAGTATTTTATTCATTCGTAGCGAATTAAATTTGGCAAGATTCTGCGATACCAATGCATCGGCTTGCATTAGATACGGCAGAATTCAGAATTCAGGAGTCAGAATGGGCTATGCCCTGCTGCGCTAACAGAAGTAAAACTAAAACAGGCTTTGTACCTGGCTTTGAGACTTAGTTTGTGTACTTCACTTTCCTTGAAATCCACTGTATGTGCTGAAAAAGAATGGAGGGACGTGGCAGTGCTACGTCTCTACAACGGTTCTGGATAACGCATATTTAATTTCACCAGAGTATATTCGCCCTGGCTTCGCTCATGTGATGTACATTTGGAAAGGGCGATGTCTGACGACAAGTTCGGAGAAGACAAGAAATCTCCGGCTCCGCACTGGGTGTCTACGCTTATAATTTTTCATGACAATAACCCTGCTGAACAATCGCTATCAAGTTATCCAGGTAATCGGCGCTGGTGGGTTTGGCGAAACCTTTCTAGCAGAAGATGTCCACATGCCTTCTCGCCGTCGCTGTGTAATCAAGCAACTAAAACCAATAACCAATAATGACCCGCAAACCTACCAACTTATCCAACAACGGTTTGAACGGGAAGCCGCAACCTTGGAGTATTTGGGTGAAAGTAGTCACCAAATTCCCAAACTCTACGCCTACTTTTCTGAAAATGGACAATTTTACCTCGTCCAAGAATGGATTCACGGCCAAACTCTGACAAAAATTGTCGAAGCCAAAGGATTTGAGAGTGAAACTGCTGTTCGGCAAATTCTCTTGAGTCTGCTTTCAGTTTTAGATTATGTTCACAGTAAAGGCATTATTCACCGAGATATCAAGCCAGATAACATTATTCTGCGTTCTGTTGATAACAAGCCAGTTTTGATTGATTTTGGTGCAGTCAAAGAAACAATCCGTTCAGTGGTGAATTCTCCAGGATACCCCACGCGATCGCTTGTCATTGGTACGCCTGGATATATGCCTAGCGAACAAGCCGTTGGCCGCCCAGTTTACGCCACTGATATCTACAGTTTAGGTTTAACGGCAATTTATCTGCTGACTGGCAAACACCCGCAAGAACTAGTAACCGATCTAAAAACTGGGGAAATACTTTGGCAGCAGCACGCCCCTAACGTCTCTTCCCAATTGACGGCAGTACTTAATCAGGCAATTAAGCCTCATGCTGGCGATCGCTACAGCACTGCTAGTAAAATGCTATATGCCCTGCAATCTGCTAGTAATATACCTACTGAGTTAGCTGCAAATACTTCCACAGTCAGGTTTTCTCCCAATGCATCGGCTCGACAAACCCAGCCACTATATTCTCCGCAAAACAATTCTGCGATTCCAGGATCTTCCACTCCTAGAAACTGGCAAAAACCTGCTGTGATTGTTGGTAGTTTACTCATAGGCGGCTTGATTGGTGCAGTAGCAATTCCTAGCATCATTCGTCAGCAACAACCAGAAACAACCATTGGCACAACTTCCACACCATCGCCAGAATCTTTTCCGACTCCTGAATTAACTGAACCGCCCGTTTCCTCCCAAACTTCTCCAGTTCCAGTTATCCCTAGCTCATCACCACGACAGCGACCAACCTCTAATTCCCCAGTTGTACCCATACTACAGCCAGAAAAAGAGCCTATAACTTCAGAGACTCCAGCACCTGTAGTAACATCCACACCACAGCCAGAACCAGAGAATGAGGCAAGTGCTGTTCCCACACCAGAAGCGCGTTCCACACCACAAAACAAGCCGCGCAGTAAATTAGCTGCCACTGCCAGCAGACAAAGCGTTCCCGCATTCCCTACAGGTACAACAAGAAACATCGTAGAAGCTACCCTCGGCAAACCAAATCAAGATTTAAGAGGCGCATGGGGCAAAACTCGTGCTGTCGTTTACAAACTTGTGCCAAACAAAATTGACCTTGGCTACTTATTCGATCGTAATTCTAAAACGCTGCGCCAAACTGAGGTATCTTTTGCCCAATCGGTAGACCCAGAAGTAATGGAGACTACCTTGAATGGAATGTTAGCAGGGCAAGCCACTGAAGAAATTAAGCAGGGACTCAAACAGGTACAACAGCGCCAATCGGATAATTTTAGTTTTAAGAATGGCTCAGTCAAAGGCCAAATTATTCGCCAACAATGTGATTTTATTTACATTAGCATTTGGGATGCAGATTTACATGATTTTGTAAATCCATCTACAGCCAAACAATGTTAATTTTCTGGCAAACACCATTCTCAAAAGTTAGGTTTTTGTATCCTACAAGACAGACTCAGTATTCAACATAGTGATTAAAAAACTGATTTTATTCGGCTACAATCAAGATAATTTCAGTCTTCCCAAACACAAAAACCCAATTTTTAGAATTAGCGCATTTGTTTTCTAGATTTTGCAACTAAATCCATAAAAATCTGTTTTTCCCATTCCCCATTCTTTATTTTCAATTCTTAATCTTCATAAAGTTATAAATACCATTATTAAGTTTTTAATAATACTTGTCTCAGCTTCTACATTCATGTCGTAAAGTTCGATTGGAATTGTGTAATCTGAAGACTAGGAAAGCTAAATTATTCAATTGAGGTCTGATGACTCCTACAATCATGCGTCAGCTTTGGTCAGTGGTTGAAACCGCTCAAGCCAAGCTCCTTTTACAACTGGATGATGCTAGCTTAGTGCAGTGGTTAGTGAAACAAACCGAAACGCAAGTGTTGTTAGATTCTAACGAAACTGATTTTCTTAGCCACTACATTCAATCTCGACTAGCCCTTATACGCGATCTTGCCCATGAACGACAGTGTTCATGATTGCAAAATCAAGATAAATAGATTGATCGTCAAGCGTTATTACTGTTGACTATTAGCTTTTTGGGAAAAATAACCTTCTACTAAGCAGTCAGAGCCTACTACACGCCAACGAACACGTTCTAAAGACAACGCCTCAGTCATGGTAGTAAAACCTAAATCGCCCACTGGTGTGGGAGCAATACTACCACCAATGATTTTTGGGGCAATAAATGCTAAAACTTTTTGCACTGCTCCTTGAGCGATCGCACTAGCAGCTAAAGTACCACCACACTCCCACAGCACGCTACAAAAACCTCGTTCATATAAGTACGCCATTGCCTTATCCGGTGTCAGTGATGCTAATTCCAGCACCTCCACACCCTGTTTGAGCAACAGTTCTTGAAAATCGGGGTTAGCACCCTTCTGTGTCAACACCAAAGTTGGAGCATCCGCAGTTTGCCACAGATGGGCACTTGCCGGTAAGTTGAGATGGCGACTCATCACCACCCGCAGGGGATTATGTGCCCCCACCTGATGGCTGGTTAAATAAGGATTATCTTGTCGGACTGTATTACCGCCGACAATTATGGCATCACAAGCCGCCCGCACTAGATGTACTTCGCTGCGGGCTTCTTGACTTGTCACCCAAGCGCTATGACCAGAGGTAGTAGCAATTTTGCCATCTAAAGTCATGGCATATTTTAAAATTCCCAAAGGTCGCTTATGGAGAATGCGATGCACAAAAGCTTCATTTAGCTGACGGCAAGCTTCCTCTTCTACTCCTACCAACACTTCAATCCCCGCTGCCCGTAAACGGGCGATGCCACCTCCAGCCACCAGTGGATTGGGATCAACCATACCTACCACTACTTTTGCCACCCCTGCTTCGATCAATCCTTCCGAACAAGGGGGAGTACGTCCGTAGTGATTGCAAGGTTCGAGGCTGACATAGATTGTTGCACCACGAGCGAGATCGCCTGCTTCCCTCAAAGCAAACACTTCTGCATGAGGCTCACCTGCGCGAGGATGAAATCCAACGCCTACAATCTCGCCATCCTTGACAATCACCGCTCCCACTAGCGGATTTGGCGAAGTCCGCCCTAAAGCGCGGCGAGCCAGTTCCAAACACCGTAGCATCATGCGAGAGTCAAAGTCAGTTCCTACCTTTGGTTTCGGTGGTGAATTTGAGCCAGCTGCTGACTCCACTATTGGTGTATTTTCCTGAGTGTGATTTGGTAAGGATGCATCTGCTTGAGCGACCACTGGGGAATTATCCATAATTTTAGGCAACACTGTAAATATTCTGCACGCGATCGCGCAGCCTCTCCACAAGAGAATCGCGCTTTGCTCCTGATAATTAAACAGTAATACTAGGCGCTATTATTAGCTGTCTTAACTGACATGAGCCTGTAATATTCACACTTACAGTTAACTGTAGCTTGAATCAATATTGTCAGAGGTTGCCCAAATTCCATAAAGATTTAGGTTACAGGGTACAAAAGATAATTTTCTTTACTGTCACCTGTAACCTATCCCCTTCCTAACTCTTGTACAGACGCGATTAATCGCGTCTCTAACTTTACTATTGCTCCAACAATTTCATCCGCTGCCACCAAAGATTCAGGGGATAATAGACCACAGGTGCCCACAGACTACTCAGAATGGCAGAGGCAAGAGCGACGCGCTGATAATATGTCCAAATATCTGTCATCTTGCGCTCATTACCGAGCAAAGTTAATTGCAACCCAAAGATAGTTTCTGCCAAAACTGCCAAAACAAAGACAATTACAGCAATCGAAATAAAATCTTCTTCGATAAAACGCTGTTTCTGGAGCAGACCAGTTAAAGCCCCCACTATACCTAAACTGATGGCATGAGTCGGATTAGGTGATGTCATTGAATCTTGAAGTAGCCCCAGAACTATACCTGCCAATGCTCCGGCAAACACCGTGCGCTTTACACTCCAAGCTACCACCCAAATTAATAACCAGTTAGGGCCAATTCCCAACAATTCCATACCTGGGAATCGGGTTGGTAATAATAGTAAACATAATAGTACAGAACTAGCCGTCACGAGCCAACCCAACAACTGACGTATACTGGGATGCCAACGAGCAAGCGGCTGGATTCGGAATTTCGATTTTCGCTCTGACGATTTTGGCTTTTTCTGCCTGCTAGCACCAAATGCAGGAATCTTCATTTTTCTATGGATTTTTTCAAAGAATTTACTTAGACTTTTGCGGCACTTGATTTGCCGACT
Organism: Nostoc sp. JL23; assembly: GCF_017115065.1. Classification (NCBI taxonomy): domain Bacteria; kingdom Bacillati; phylum Cyanobacteriota; class Cyanophyceae; order Nostocales; family Nostocaceae; genus Nostoc; species Nostoc sp. JL23. The sequence continues at coordinate 27,838 of NZ_JABXKN010000041.1, read as the reverse complement.
CTTGGTTTTCTGGCTTGGGATAAACAGCTACCCAATCGAGAGAGCGGATTGGCGGAAAAAGCTCAATTTTTGCTACTGATGCCGGGAGTTTCTTTAAATCCAGCGACTTAATTCGTCCTACTGCCAAACCGGAGGGAAATTTCTGACTGTAAGTAGATGTGGAAACTAAATCTCCTACTTTCACATTTGGAACTTTTTCATAAAATTCCAATACAGCTTCAGCAGAAGAATCTCCTCGCAAAACGCCTTTAGCTGCTGTGCGACTAACCGATACACCCACTTGACTTTTGAGATCGCTGATTAACAACACGCGGCTAGTATTAGGAGTTACACTCTCCACCAAACCCACCAATCCGCCTTCTGCCTTGACTATGAAACCCTCCTGAATCCCAGCATTCGCACCGCGATTCAGCGTAACTTGCTGCCACCACTGGTCAGCACTACGTCCTACCACCCGTGCTGGAATTGGACGTGATGCCAGCGGCTCTTTTTCCACATAGCCTAATAAATCTTGTAACTTTGTCTTTTGACTTTCCAAATCTACTATACGAGTTTGCAATTCCATTATCCGGGCATCTCTAAGACGTTCTTCTGGAGTTGGCCCTGACTGCAACATCTCTAATGGACGAGTAATTGCCTGGTATGTCTCAAGCACTAGTTCACCTTGAGTCTGTCGCAATATCCAAGCACTACCAAGTACTAAAGCTAACAACCCAATTTGCAACCCTTTACGATCCCACCAACGCCGTATTGTCACCATATATACCTGAATGTACTTATATAAATTAAGTTCTACTTGGATTCTATTTATATAGAACCCAAATAGAACTCAAATAGAACTCAATTCTGATATTTTTTTTGCTACATATTGCGAGAGCTTTCGGTAACAACTCGTTCCAACTGTTTAAAGTTTTCTAACACACGACCTGTTCCCAGCACAACACAGCTCAAAGGATCGGCAGCAATGTGGGTAATAATCCCTGTTTCATGGCTAATGAGGGTATCTATGCCTTTGAGCAAAGCACCGCCACCAGCTAACATAATACCTCTGTCAATAATATCTGCTGCCAGTTCTGGCGGTGTGCGTTCTAATGTCCGCTTCACAGCTTCTATGATTACTGATAGCGGTTCCAACATGCTTTCACGGATTTCTGGGGCTTTGATGGTTACAGTTCGCGGTAGACCCGAAAGCAGGTGTAAGCCTCGAACTTCCATCATCGCTTCATTATCATCATTAGTCGGATAGGCAGAACCAAGCCTAATCTTGATTTCCTCGGCAGTACGTTCACCAATGACTAAGTTATGAACTTTCTTAATATACTGAACGATCGCATCAGTCAGTTCATCTCCAGCAATGCGTACTGATTCGCTAATCACCGTACCTTGAAGACTCAGCACTGCAACTTCTGTTGTGCCACCGCCAATATCGATGATCATGTTGCCTGTAGCTTCGGCAACTGGTAGTCCTGCACCAATGGCCGCAGCTACAGGTTCATCGATTAAATAGACTTTTCTTGCTCCTGCTTGGTGAGCTGCATCCATCACCGCTCGTCTTTCTACTCCTGTGACACCACTGGGAATACCAATGACAATCCGAGGTAAAATCAAAGACCTACCTTCATTTACACGCTGAATAAAGCTTTTCAGCATCAGCTCGGCTATCTCAAAGTCAGCGATTACACCATCCCGCAAAGGGCGGAGGGCAATCACATTTCCCGGTGTGCGACCGAGCATTTTTTTGGCTTCTTCACCTACTGCTAGTGCTACCTTTTCGTTGACATCGATAGCAACTACAGAAGGTTCTTGTAGTACAATACCTTTACCAGATACATAAACCAGGGTGTTCGCGGTACCGAGATCGATACCCATATCCCATGAAGTGCGAAAGTTCCTAAAAATACCCACGCGTCTGCAAGCCCCTTATGTGCGATACTTCTTTACTAGAACGGTAAGAGTTAATCGTGCTTGATTCGATTATGTTTGTATCCTGAGTTGAGTTAACTAGACTATATTTTTATATGATTCCCAGGAATATTTAGTATGTCTCAAGCTCCGTACTTTTTGATATTCTCTGGTTAGATTAGTATATCCGTATATTTTTCTGTGTTTCTCCAAATAGTGTGTATAAATTTTCAAGTCAATTATATTGTTAACTGTTTAACACATTATTTTCAAGTCTTTCACAATTCGCTATGATGAAAGTCGGAATTAACAAGTACACCTGTACTGAAAGGTAAAACCTATGAGTATCAATATTGTCACTCTTGTTGGCCGTGTAGGCGGCGACCCAGATATAAAATATTTTGAGTCTGGTAGTGTTAAGTGTAGATTGACACTAGCGGTAAAAAGGCGATCGCGCAACAGCGACGAACCTGACTGGTTCACTCTGGAATTATGGGATAAAACTGCAGAAGTAGCAGGTAATTATGTGCGTAAGGGCAGCTTAATCGGCATCAAAGGTTCCTTAAAGTTTGACACATGGAGTGATCGCCAAACAGGAGCAAACCGTTCTACACCAATTATTAGAGTAGACCAACTGGAATTATTAGGCTCTAAGCGCGATGGAGAGGGCGGTGCAGGAGATATGTCTTCAGAACATTTTTAATTAATTTGGAATTGGGAATTGGGCATTGGGCATTGGGCATTGGGCATTGATTATTAGTCCTTTGCCTTTACAAATGACAAATGACAAAGGACTAATGACAAATGACCAATGACTAATGACAAATGACTAATAACTAATTTGCAGCGTCACCGATGCTTCTACTTGCTGTTCACCACCAACAATAGGGGTGGAAGCATCAGCCGACTTGGCAGCCTCAGCCCGTAAAAACATTGGTGGTGGTGGAGGCGCACTGGCATTATTAACTTGAATGCTCACTATTTCTTTGGATTTAAAACCTAAGGCACTGAAAACTGCATCAGCTTGCTGCCGCGCGTCTTGAGTAGCTTCTTTTAATGCTTGCTTTTGAGCCGCTGCGATCGCTTCATCTTTCGCAACAAAATTAATGCCGTTAATTTGTGTTGCACCGGCTTTGACTGCATCATCTAATAATGTCCCAGCTTGCTCAACAGGAATACTAAAACTCACAGTGTTATTGGCAGAATAGCCTGTAATCCGCTGTACATTATTGGTGTAGCTGTAAACTGGGTTGAGACGGACACCGGTAGTTTGTAATTTTTCAACATTTTTGCTCTTGAGAAACGCAACCACCGCAGATGACCTCTGAGCGGCTTCTTGCTGTACCTCCTGGGCTGTTTTCCCTTGAATCTCCACTCCTAAACTTACTTGTGCCAGAGTTGTCGGAATTGTTTCCACTCCGCGACCACTGACACTAAGGGTTCGCCACAATTTATCTTTTTCTTGTGCGAATGCAGGTAATACAAAAGTTGCACATACAAGCATTGCTAAAGGCAGTATTTTCCACAGGTTTCCAGATGGAAACTGAGAACCAGGTAAAGCGGCTCTAGTCATCATATTTGCACTCCTCAAAGTATCCACAGATGTTTTGAATAAAGGTATGTAGCAATCTTATGGTGGTTGTTGAGAGCCAACAGCCACCATCAGTTTTTCACAACTTAAGTGCGATCGCTAGATACGATTTGTATGTTCTTACTTTGACACTGCGATCGTCAAAAGCTGAAATGGTTACATTTTTGGAAACTAAAAAAATTACACTAGTACTTTCTCAAGCTAGTTTTAATAGTTTGTAGTAAGCACTTTAGTGCTTATAAATCAAAGACTGAAGTCCTTACTGCGGACTTGGCACAAATTAATTTAAAGAAGTTGCCAATAGCATTTCCATAGGATGTTTTTCAGAAACGCGTCAGAATCAAAGAGAAGGATTTTCAGAGAACCTAATGCATTTGTTAGATCCAATCAACTTCTCTTTTCCTCTGCTGGCTAGCGCAACAGAAGCCGCAGACAGTTCAATGGTAGTCGAAGCAGTACTACTAAGCTTAGTAGTCGTTTATCTCGCCAGCAAAGTTGGTGGAGAATTATCAAACCAAGTGGGTTTGCCGCCTGTTTTAGGTGAACTCGTTGGCGGTGTAGTAGTTGGCATATCTGTTTTCCACCTTTTGGTGTTTCCAGAGGGCGGCACAGACAGTTCTAACTCTTTGATTATGTCCTTCCTTCAAACCACCGCTGGTTTAACGCCTGAAGCCACTCCAGCGGTGTTTGCAGCCCAGTCCGAGGTCATTTCCGTTCTGGCAGAATTGGGTGTGATCATTCTGCTGTTTGAAATCGGCTTGGAGTCGAATTTAAAAGATTTAATGGCAGTTGGTATCCAAGCCACTGTTGTCGCAATAGTTGGGGTAGTAGTACCCTTTGCGGCTGGTACTGTGGGTCTAATGACTTTATTTGGGATTGGAGCTGTACCCGCAATTTTTGCAGGGGCGGCTTTGACTGCTACTAGTATTGGTATTACTTCTAAAGTGCTGTCAGAACTGGGGCGACTCAATTCTAAAGAAGGGCAGATTATTTTGGGTGCTGCTGTAATTGATGACGTACTAGGCATCATCGTTTTAGCGGTAGTTGCCAGTTTAGCTAAAGACGGCGTGGTAGATGTCAGCAAAGTCATTTATTTGATTATCAGCGCCACTGGTTTTATTTTGGGAGCAATCCTACTAGGCAATGTTTTCAATAAGTCCTTTGTAGCGATCGCCGATCAACTCAAAACACGCGGTGGACTAGTAATCCCAGCATTCATTTTCGCCTTTGCGATGGCATACCTTGCCGCCGTCATCCACTTAGAAGCAATTCTGGGAGCTTTTGCAGCTGGTTTAGTCTTAGAAGAGACAGATAAGCGTAAAGAACTGCAAAGGCAAGTTTGTCCCATTGCCGATATGTTAGTGCCAATTTTCTTTGTGACTGTTGGCGCAAAAACCGATTTGGGAGTATTAAACCCAGCAATTCCCGACAATCGAGAAGGTCTAATTATGGCAACTTTCCTGATCATAGTAGCCATTCTCGGTAAAGTTATCACAGGCTTAAGCGTGTTTGGTCAACCGGAAATCAACCGTTTAGCGATCGGTGTGGGGATGATTCCGAGAGGCGAGGTTGGGTTAGTGTTTGCTGGTGTCGGCGCTGCCAGTGGCGCTCTCTCAAAACCATTAGGAGCAGCAATTATCATGATGGTTATCTTGACAACCTTTTTAGCTCCTCCATTGTTACGATTTGTGTTTCCAGATCCCAAAACCGTGGACGGAAACTCAGAGCAACTAATTTTAGACGGTTCCTCTGGGACTTCGTTGGTAATTGAAACACCTCAGTCGAAGGTGCCAGCATCAAATGACAGCAGCAATTTGGGAGTAACTCCAGATTCTGGCGATCATTAATTATTGGGAATGGGGAATGGGGCATTGGGCATTGAGCATTGAGCATTGAACATTGGGCATTGGGAAGAGAGGAAGAAACTTGTTCAATATAATCTCCCCTGCTCCTCTGCTCCCGTGCCCCTCTGCTCCCCTGCTCCAATCATGCAGTGGAAACTTCTATCCTCAAATCTCCGTCCCGTGTGATTGTAGAATAATCATTTGTTTATAATTTCTACCAACATTCAGAATGTTACTTAATTTCTAGTTTCCCTTGGCTTGTGAGCCTTTATCTGAATATTTTCCAGATAATTGGGGAGTAACACCCATAAATCTTGCTAGATCGTTTGACAGTAATGGGAATTATTTACTCAGTGCATTGATGGCAACAAAGAACAAACACTTATCAGTAAACAGCTATCAATTATCAGTTTCCTAGCTATATTGGGAGTCAGAGTTCTCCACCTGTAAAGGTGGAAGGTTTCGCATGGGGATTTAAACTTAATTTGAAACCCGATAAATGATTTAAGTTGTGTCTAAATATCGGCTTAAAAATCAAACAAGGGATTCAGAGGTCAAGTTTAGGTGGTGATGGTGTGATGATGATTTACCAATGAGTTGAGATATTGACGGCTCCCATGAATGTGAATTAGGAGAAAGGACTGTGAAATTACACTGGTTACTACCCAGTACTATTGGAACTATCTTCATGCTATCGTCGCCAGCAATGGCCGCGAGACTTGAATCTTGGCGCTTTGATGCCAATCAAAACAGGCTGGAAATTAATACTGTAGGAGCAGTTCAACCCCAAGCACAACTAATTTTCAACCCAACTCGGCTGGTAATTGATTTGCCGGGAACTACATTTGGTCGTCCACAGTTAACCCAACAGGTGGGTGGTGGAATTCGCTCAATCCGTGTTGGACAGTTTGATGTAGATACAACACGCATAGTTGTCGAACTGGCTCCTGGTTACAGTTTAGACCCGAAACGAGTGCAATTTGTTGGTACAACTGGCGATCGCTGGACAGTGCAATTACCGAAGCCAGAAGTTGAAAAAGTCGCTGTTTCTCCTAGAAATGCTTACAGTGTAGTTACCCCAGACTCCGAACGTCAATCTAATATTTCAAGGGTTGCTACTACTAGACGAGGGGCAACTCAAATTGAGAGCTTACAGGTAACAGGTGATGGGTTGTTCATTCGTACCAGTGGTGGTAATCCGCCGATTCAGGTAATTCGCAGCCGCGATCGCGCTACCATCTTCGTAGATATCTCTGGTGCATCTTTATCATCACGTCTGACGCAGCAGAGTAATATACCCGTTAACAAACATGGTATTAGCCGCGTCGAATTCACCTCATTGCAAACCCAACCTCCTGGTGTCCGCCTAACTTTGCGGGTAGATAAAAATAGCCCAGATTGGCGAGCAACTAATAGTAACGATGGTGGTTTGATAGTTCTACCTAGTCGGGTTGTCAGATTGCTTGGAAGTAATAATTCGGACAATCAGTCAGAAGCCGTTTCCTTCCCCAATAGACCATCTGCCAATAACTCGCCAGCAACAATTGAGTCTGTGCAACTTGCCGATAATGGCAAACAACTGTTAATTAGAGGCAGCCAACCTTTATCTGCTACGGGAATCTGGGATAGATCCTTAGGTATTTTCCGCGTCACAATTACCAATGCTAAGTTAGCTCCGAGAGTTATAGGGCCTACTTTTGCTCCCAATAGCCCCATTCTTCGGGTACGTCTGCAACCTCAAGCATCCACCAATACAGTGGTTGTTTTAGTTCAACCCGCAGGAGGAGTGCAACTTGGGCAACCCCGGCAAATCGGCGACCAGCTTTTGGCTTTACCAATACAAGGTTCTCGGCGAGTTGTCACCCTCCCCGGAAGACCACCATTTGCTTTACCTGGGCTACCACCGCCAAACCGCGGGCCATTCCCTGACCCAAACAATCCAAATCCTCAACCCTTAAGACAACCACAGCGCCGAGTTACCAATGGGCGAGTGGTAGTTATTATTGACCCCGGACATGGTGGTAAAGACTCAGGAGCGCTTGGCATTGGGGGGGCACGCGAAAAAGATGTTATTTTGCCTATTGGTAAGAGACTTGCTGAGATTTTGCAGCAAAATGGCGTACAGGTTATTATGACGCGGGATTCTGACTATTTTGTTACCCTTCCAGGACGCGTGCAATTAGCAGAGCGAGCGAATGCTGATGTGTTTGTTAGCATTCACGCTAATTCAGCAGGTGCGAGTCGTCCCGATGTTAATGGCTTAGAAGTATACTATTACGACAGTGGGCTGAATCTAGCTCGTATTGTCCGTAGTAGCATTCTTCAAAGTATTGGTACTCTCAAAGACAGAGGAGTGCGGCGAGCCAGATTTTATGTCCTCAGAAAAAGTTCCATGCCCTCCATTCTAGTGGAAACGGGTTATATGACTGGTCGGCAGGATATGGCTAGGCTCAGAACTTCAGCTTACCAAAATCAAATGGCAGAAGCGATCGCTCGTGGCGTTCTTCAGTATCTAAAGAGAAGATAAGTAATTTAGTCTAAATTTCTAAATTGTTGAGTAAATACATCTAATCTTTACCATTTTTATCCAATTTAGTAGTAAAACAATTTAAGTATTCTTGCGGCGGGATAAGAGTAGCTTCTTTGTTATTGTCATTTGATACTTTGCAAGTCAACAAATTTTGGATTTTAGATTTTGGATTTGTATCACCTACAACAGGTGTTAGTGTAGCAAGGCGCTAGTCTGGCAAAAAACTAAAATCGGGAATCTAAAATTTAAAATTGGCAGTCAAACTTATATAGGCTAATGGCATGGCAAAATCAGAGGAGCGTGCTATATTTTACGCCATTAGCTGTGTCTTAATAACAGCGCCAAACTCAAGTGTGCGCGATGACGGTGTGAGGATTTGCCAATATGTTGAGATGTTGACGGCTCCCATAAATGTGAATCAGGAGAAAAGACTGTGAAATTACGCTGGTTACTATCCAGTACTATTGGAACCATCTTCATGCTATCGTCGCCGGCAATGGCCGCGAGACTTGAATCTTGGCGTTTTGATGCCAATCAAAACAAGCTGGAAATTAATACTCAAGGGGATGTTCAACCCCAAGCACAATTAATATTTAACCCGACTCGTCTGGTAATTGATTTACCAGGAACCATATTTGGCCGCCCGCAGCTAACCCAACAAGTGGGCGGTGCAATTCGTTCTATTCGTGTTGGGCAGTTTGATGAACAAACAACGCGTATAGTTGTTGAACTGACTCCTGGTTATAATTTAGACCCCAAACGAGTGAAATTTGTGGGTACAACTGGCGATCGTTGGACAGTGCAATTACCTACGCCAGAAGCCGACAATGTACCTGCAAGAAACACTGAAGGGCAACCAGAACAAGCTATAGCCACAGATACTTCACCCAGAACATCTACACAAACATTCCCTCCCAGGAATATTTACAATGTGGTGACAAGCGGCTCTGTAAATCCACTGAACAACAGACCATTGAACAACAGAATGGTTGTCGCCAAAGTTACTCAAATTGAGAACTTACAAGTCACTGGCGATGGTTTTTTTGTCCGCACCAATGGTGGTAATCCTCAGATTCAGGTAAATCGTAGCAACGATCAGAAGGCAATTAACATCGATATTGCTGGCGCGACTCTATCACCAAGTTTAGAGCAGCGAGATTTGTCGATTAATCGCTATGGTGTTAGCCGTATCCAGTTCACCCAACTGCAAACAAGCCCATCTGTTGTTCGCTTGACTTTACAAGTGGATGAAAATAGTCCAAATTGGCGAGCAACTACTAGCAGTGTTGGTGGTTTTGTGGTTCTACCCAGTCGTGGAGTTGCCCAACTGCCTGGAAGTAACAGTCCACGTCCCATAGCACCAAGTAACACACCTGCTAACATTCAGTCTGTGCAACTGGCTAATAATGGTACACAATTGCTGATTCGAGCCGACCAAACTTTATCTGCTACAGGAGGCTGGGATAGAACCTCTGGTCTGTTCCGCATCACTATCAACAATGCTAAGTTAGCTCCCAAAGTTACAGGCCCGACTTTTAATCCTAATAGCCCGATTTTGCGAGTACGCCTGCAACCACAAGAATCCAACACTGTCACCGTCTTGGTTCAACCAGCAGCTGGAGTACAAATTGGGGAACTCAACCAGGTTGGCGACCAGCTTTTAGCTTTAGAATTACGACGCTCTAGTAGCAGTATCACACCGCCCATTGCTTTACCTCCTCTGCCATCGCCAGACCAAGGTCAATTACCAAATCCCATAGATAATCCCCGTCCAATCTCCCAGTCACAGCCACGCCCCTCAACTCCCAGAGGGAAATTGCTAGTAGTTATTGACCCAGGACATGGTGGAAAAGACTCAGGTGCCCCTGGTCTAGGGGGACTTTTAGAAAAGGATGTAATTCTGCCTATTGGGAAAAGGGTAGGAGCAATTTTAGAGCAAAACGGTGTACAAGCGGTATTAACGCGGGATGCCGACTTTTTCGTAGAACTTCAGGGACGGGTAGATATTGCCAAGCGGGTTAATGCGACTTTGTTTGTCAGCATTCACGCTAATTCCGTTGATAATCGCCCTGATGTCAATGGCTTAGAAGTTTATTATTACGAGAGCGGTTATGGTCTGGCTGAAGTAGTTCGTAAAACCATTCTCCAGGACATCGGTACTATCAAAGACCGAGGAACGCGCAAAGCCAGATTCTATGTTCTTAGGAAAAGCTCCATGCCTTCGATTTTGGTAGAAACAGGCTATATGACTGGTTACGAGGATAATCCCAGATTGGGAACACGAGAATATCAAAATCGGATGGCAGAAGCGATCGCTCGTGGCATTCTAAAATACTTACAGCAGAGGTAATATAGTACAAATTACTAATTAAAGAGGTGGTATTTAAACTTCTTTGACGCGCAGAATTTAGTGGTCAATTTGGAGATTGTCTGCTAAATTCTGTATTTTAAATCCCAAAACCTAAATATATATCTGCCTGTGTATTCATCTTCCATTTTTGAAGGGAATCTTGACGATTTTTCCGAGCGAGAACCCCAACGTGCCCCAATTGGCATCTTTGATAGTGGTGTGGGTGGGCTGACAGTACTGCGACAAATATATCGACAACTCCCCAATGAATCAATAGTTTACTTTGGGGATACAGCTAGACTTCCTTATGGAATTCGTTCACAAGCAGAAATTTTACGATTTACACGTGAAATTATTACCTGGCTACAACAGCAGCAGGTAAAAATGGTAATTATGGCTTGCAACACCAGTTCTGCTCTAGCCCTAGAAACTGTGCGTCAAGAATTCAACATACCTATTTTGGGAGTAATCCTACCGGGTGCAAAAGCTGCGGTGCAGCAAGGAAAGCGGATTGGTGTAATTGCCACTCCTGCCACAGCTAAGAGTAATGCTTATAAGCACGCTATTCTCGAAATTGCTCCCGATGTCCAAGTCTGGCAAGTTGGATGTCCAGAGTTTGTGCCACTGATTGAGCAAAACCGCATTCACGATCCTTACACTGTGGAAGTAGCACGAGCCTACCTAGAGCCTTTATTAGAGCAGGAAATTGACACCTTAGTTCACGGGTGTACCCATTATCCCCACCTTACACCAGTACTGCGATCGCTCCTCCCCTCTCAAGTCCAGTTGGTCGATCCAGCTGTTCATGTTGTGGCAGCTTGCGCCCAAGAACTAGACTTACTAGGCTTAAAAAATACTCACCTACCATTGCCAACTCGCTTCGCCGTCAGCGGTTGTCCGCAACAGTTTTCCCAGTCAGGAGTGCAGTGGCTAGGCTATACCCCAATGGTTGAAGAGGTTTCCTTCACTGATATAGCTATTTCCCAACTCCAATAAAACTTAATTAGTCCCTAGTCCTTAGTCCTTAGTCATTTATCAAAACAAATGACGAAGGACTAAGGACAAATGACAAATGACTATTGACTATTAACTGATATCTCCTGCTTATGTTTTCCTTCAGTAGATGAAGGGAAACTTGTAGGAACAGTCTTTGTACCCGTTCGCTTCGCCAGTGCTAATAACAGGTAGACTGTGAACAAATATCCAGAGGCTAAAATAAAAATCATCATAGGTATACTTCCGTAAATCATTGTTCTACTAGCACCCTTCTAAATGAATATAAAATTCCATAAAATTTAGTAGAACCTCAGCCAAGCAAGTGCATTCTTGATGACTGTAGTTTCCTATGGTAAAATTACCTATAGAGACAAAATCCTCTACGGACAAAGAATTTATGAGCTAATGCGACTTCTTGCAGACCATAGATCCCACAGCAGTTAGCTTGCCATTTAGCAATCTAAAACTACGATTCTCAGCGGTCTACCCGATCTGCTTTATTTTTGCTCAAACTGCTGTGAAAAGAGCAATGCTTGCGCTCTACGTGCGCGGAGTACGTGTAGCGGCTTCCCATAGGGATATCACACAGCTCCAAACCAGGAGTTTTACCTATCGTAGGAAAAATTAAAGAATTTCTTCCCTTAATCTAACCGACGAATATTTATTTTAGAGTCACAACACCAACTCAGTAAAATCAACTAGTCGCTGACTTAACTTTTGGGGTGCGAATATCTGACAAAATTTAAAATTCCTATATTTTAGCGTAACACAACGACCCTGAATTTTGAGCTTATTCGGCTGCTAAATTTCAAATTTTTTGAAGAGCTACACCTCACTCTGGAGAAATTTAGTCTTACCTCTTGGCGACAATTTTAGAACGATGCATTTTTGTCAATAAGTAATATTGCTTAAATTATCTTTGGAACTGTGGCAAGAAAGGTGAGATGAGAAACTACTTGACACAATTTCATTTGGAATTTATCCCGTGTACTGAGAATTCATCTTTTAAGTTATTTTAAAGTTTGAGTAGCCACAGATTAAGCATAATTACTTATTGACAAAAGCCTCTACAACCTTAATTATCACCCATAGACTCATAAAAATGGGATTACCTTATGAAAACTTTGCGCTGGCACAGGGTTATCTTAAAATGAGTATAGGATATGTAAACTTTCGTAACCTAAGTCAGAGTCCGCCCATCCATGACCCCAGCCACCTCCCTGTTTACCCCTGTGGAAGCAGACCTGCGACTACTAGCAGATAACCTAAAACAGCTAGTTGGAAACCGCCACCCCATTCTGTTTGCAGCAGCCGAACATTTATTCGGAGCTGGGGGAAAGCGTATCAGACCAGCAATTGTCCTGCTAATATCGCGGGCAACAATGTTAGAACAAGACATTACACCGCGTCATCGCCGTCTTGCTGAGATTACAGAAATGATTCACACAGCAAGCTTGGTACATGACGATGTGGTAGATGAATCAGATGTGCGGCGAGGCGTTCCTACCGTTCATAGTTTGTTCGGGAACCGCATTGCCATCTTAGCAGGAGATTTTCTCTTTGCCCAATCGTCCTGGTATTTAGCAAACTTGGACAATTTGGAGGTAGTGAAACTGCTCTCAGAAGTCATTATGGATCTGGCTACTGGGGAGATTCAGCAGGGACTAAATCGTTTTGATGCTGGTATCTCTATTGAAGCTTACATTGAGAAGAGTTACTACAAAACAGCTTCATTAATTGCCAATAGTTCTAAAGCTGCTGGATTACTTAGTGAAGTCTCACGAGAAACTGTTGAGCATCTGTATAGCTACGGTCGTCATTTTGGTATAGCATTTCAAATTGTTGATGACATTTTAGATTTCACCAGTACAACAGATACCTTGGGTAAACCAGCGGGGTCGGATCTCAAAAGTGGTAATCTAACTGCACCCGTTTTATTTGCTTTGGCAGAAAAACCATCTTTAGAAGTGCTGATTGAACGAGAGTTTGCTCAAGAAGGAGATTTAGAGCAAGCACTAGCACTGATTCAAGATAGTCAAGGTATACAGCAGGCGCGAGAGTTAGCTGCTCACCATGCTAAGTTGGCAATTGAACATCTTGCAGTTCTCCCATTCTCAGAATCCCACCAGGCACTGATTAACATAGCTGAGTACACACTGAGTCGCCTCTATTAAATCAGTTATCAGAGTTTTCAAGTAGAAAGTGGGGATTTAAATGTAGGTGTGTTGTGGCTTACGTAACGCACCGAAAACCTGAAATGTTGTGTTGTATTAACGCTTTAATGCACTAAAGCAGCTTTATGTTTAATTAAATCCACTTATTTAACAGGTAGAAAGTGGGGTTTTTTAGAGTTTCTTAGGGATTTCCAAAAAATAAATTACTACTACTTGTGGAGTGAATAGTGTTTGACTGAGCGCTCACTCTAAAGACTTGCCCGCTTTTGATTACTGGGCACCTCACAATCAAGAATGGGATATTTTTTATGTGAAAGTTTTTAAGTATAAAACTCTGCTTCACTAGGAAACTAAAATTTGAAAACGGAAAAATGTTCACTGATAACTATTTTTTAATCAATTTTAGGTTTCAGCGAAAGTTGAGTCAGTCGTATGGTGTAACGAAAAGAAAAAATTTCTTTTTTTACTGATTTAGAAAACTTTTTTAAAGAAATTTGAGATTTAAAATTTTGGATGTGGGATTGTATCTAAAAAATCCCACATCCAAATTTTTTCTATGCAATATCAGGGGGTATCTGTTTTGGCGATCGCTGTTGTCGTAACTGTTTCTGCATGAGTTTTTCTAGTTCAGTTCGCCGAACTTCGACGGTATGAGTGGTCTTACCCGGCGTCTCCAAAAAAACGATACTATCTACGGGTTCTAATGCCACCATTTGGAACAAAATATGGGTGACAGGAGTAATTTTAGCTAGCATTTGAGGGTCAAGCCCAGCAGGGGAAATTAGAGAGACATCCTGTATGGTAGGGAAAGCGTAAATCACACGCTTTTCCAATCCTGGATTAGCACGATTGCTCAATGTAGTTAAAACCCAGTTTGACTCCGAATTTTGGAGAATATAGTACTGGGAGTAGCGTAATTTTTGAGCGATCGCTCTAAGGGCAGGAGCAATTGCTGCAACAAGATGTGGTGTCATACCATCGCGGGGTGCATTGTCAATCAGCAATTGAATTTGTGCTTCTAAATCCATAATGACTTGTATACGACTCTTGGGTAATGGCAATAACATCTATCAAGTGTGAACAATCCCATCAGAATTGGGAATAATAAAATCAGCCATATCCTCAATATAGGATTGGCCTGCGTTTAGCTTATACGTAAAACCAAACCAGCCAATACCCACAGTCGTACAGGTTGTATTTAAGTAAGTTAGGGTCTTTTGAAAACCGAGACTATGAATTCAGCCGCAACCGCAACTATTCCATCTGCAACTATTCTGGGAGAAAATTCTACAGGCGTGGAGGCGATCTTTCAACTCCTGTCCAAGGAGTTTCAGCAGTCAACCAAAGCTTCGGAACAGAATTGCCACGATGTAGCAAGACGTATTACCACCGAAGTCTACCGGATTTGTCATGAGAGTAAACGTATTCAAGCTTCTGGATCTGTAGAAAGCTCGGCGATGACCCTGGCTCGGCATCGGCTGCAACAGTGTCTCAGGTACTATCAGTTGGGTTCAAATCGGGGCAGGGTCGAATTACACAGTACTCTGAGTGCAATTATTTATCGATACATTAATCCTCCTCAGAAGCAATTGAGCTATCAAGGGCGGCTGACGATAATTGAAGATTTCCTCCAGAGTTTCTATCTAGAAGCATTGAATGCTTTCCGGCGAGAAAATCAACTCGGTGCCACTTATCGCCCTCAGACGCTCTTGGAATTGTCCGAGTATATGGCATTTACCGAGCGCTACGGCAAGCGACGCATTCCCTTACCAGGCCGTCAGCAACAGCTAATTATCCTGCGGGCGCAAACTTTTTCCCAACAGCAGCCTCCAGAAACCAGCGTAGATATAGAACAAGCCGCAGAAGGTAGCAATAATGAAGGTGACGGTTCTTGGGAAGAACCAGCAATTCACCAATTGCGCTCCACAATGGCAACGCAAGCCGAACCCGAACCCGAAGAAGACACCTTGCGTTCCGTTGTGGTTACGGAATTAATGAATTATCTTGAACAACGACAACAATCTGACTGCGCTGATTATTTTTCTCTCCGCCTCCAAGATTTATCAGCACAGGAAATTGAATCGGTTTTAGGTTTAACCCCTCGTCAGAGAGATTATTTGCAGCAGCGCTTTAAGTATCATTTGATTCGGTTTGCCCTGTTACACCGTTGGGAATTAGTTCATGAGTGGCTGGAAGCTTCTCTGCACACAAATTTGGGCTTAACTCCTCAACAATGGCAAGTATACACAGCACAGCTGGACAATAAGCAACGGTCTTTATTAGAGTTGAAGCAACAAGGACAAGCTGATGAAAAAATAGCAAAAACTTTAGGGCTGTCAATGGCACAACTGCAAAAACGATGGTTTAAGATTCTTGAGCAAGCTTGGGAAATTCGTAACTCATTAGTTTCCGGATCAGGTGCATCTACTCATGAATAGTGACTCAGAATCCTTACAACACCGGTGTCTCGATTGGTTATTGACAGATGATGTCAAAAATAACGAGCAATCCGTAGAATGTGAGGAAAATGACGGGGTAAAAAAACTCCTCAATGAAGCCACTGCTTCAAAAAGCAGCGAGCCAAAATTGGGAGGAACGCCCCAGACCTTTCAATTGGGAGAAATTCCTACTGTGCAAGATCGTTTTCAAGCTGTCCTTAAGAATCGGTTACAAATCCAAGCCCAAGACCACCCACCGTTGTTTCCCTGGGAAACACAATTAATCGAATATCCTGATTTTGTTGATGAGCCGTCAATGACACTCGTTCCTAGCTGGGGATGGATGGTACAACAGTCAAAGTTGACCTTGCCGACTCGCTTACCGGAAAGAGTTTTCCAGCAATTGCTAGAACAGTGTCAGGCTTTAGTGACATCTTCAGTGCCGTTGGGGGCAAAATTAGTTCAAGTGGTGGAGAACTTTTTTCCCAATGAGTCTCAAGCACTAAACGATATAGCTGGATTGGTGCTAAGAAGCACCTATCGGTCTGGAAGTACTCTGGAGACAATGCCCGCTATTCAGAGCGATTACTCAGATTTACAACCGCGTCAACAGATGGCTTTGTCGTTGCTAGCAGCTAAACAACTGCTGGAAAATCTGACTCTACCAGTTTCAGCAACCAGTCCAGTGGTAGAAAGACAGTGGCTAACCAGTGTTGGTGCTTTGAACATCAGAGTAGAATACCAGTCTCTAGGTAAACTTACGAAGTTACTTGTGCAAGCTGAGTTACCTGTTAAAGGAACTTTGACGCTGCGGGGAAGTGGCACTTTAGCAATGACAACATCTTCGACTTCGGGATACTTAAATGTAGAGTTAGGCTGCGAGCAACTTAACCCAACTTATACCCTGGAAGTTGAATTTCCAGAAATAGACGAACAGTCGTTGTTGTTTGTGATTAATCCCACGATTTAGGTTAAATTGCCACCGCTAGCACATTATCTCAATCAACGCCGATATATATTAAGAGGATTTTCCTGGTTTTGAAGCTTATCCTATTTTTCAATAAACGGTCATTAGGGTGTCTACGAGAAGCAGTTATTACAAAGACACAGGGACACGGGGATATGGGGACATGGCGATATTGAGAAAGTATTTGATTATTTCTCGATTCACTGCGTTACCCATTTCTCGTGTATTTCCATCTCTACTCTTAAATCTCATTTTTTTAACACAGTGCTAGGGTAGCAAATTACCTCCCTTGCATTGTGTTTGTTGCATCTACATCATTGCTTCTACTAGACTCAAATGTTTAACTTATCCAGGATGAATCGGTTTTGGCGTATCCCTGTAGGTAATTTCTGGCGGCAAAATCCGCAGGGGTCGCCTTTGATTGAAGTGGAAGATTCAATTTTATTGCGGGTGCTGGTGCTAGCGTTGGTTATTTTGGGAATTGTGGCGACGGATATTGCCGCTGAGACTTCATTCAGTTTTTGGGCGTTACCCCTGAGTGTAGTGGGTGCAATTTGGAGTTATTATCGTCGCCGCGATCGCAATATTGCAATTCAATTCTGTATCGCCATCGGCATGTTAGTCGCACTGGGTGCTTTCTTTGGGCGATTAACGGGGGAGTTGAATGATACGCGGTTGGGTTTGGCAGAGTTATTAATTCAACTCCAGGTGTTACATAGCTTTGATACACCGCGCCGTAAAAATTTGGGCTATTCGATTGTGATCGGACTGATTTTATTAGGTGTGGCAGCAACCCTAAGTCAGACTTTAGCATTTGCACCTGTGTTGCTGTTATTTTTAGCGATCGCTCTGCCCACTTTAGTATTAGATTACCGCTCACGCTTGGGTTTGCAGCCATTAAAAACTCAAAAGGAAAAATTCAATCAGAAGAATTCTTCAAGTCTTAATTTTAAATTTTTAGTTCTAACTTTTTTACTAATTGTCGGTCTGGGGCTGGCAATTTTTGCTGTTTTACCCAGATTTCCCGGTTATCAATTACGAAATTTTCCTGTAAGTTCTGCTATTCAAGTAAAAAGTAATTTCACAGGTCGTAGTATCATTAATCCCGGTTATGTCCGCCAAGGTAAAGGTGAGAATCAAGGCAGTGGTAGCGGTAGTACGGGACAAAATAAAACTGGTCAGCCAGGGAAAATAGATAATAATTTTTATTACGGTTTTAATAGCCAAATGAATCAAAACCTGCGGGGCGAGATGAAACCCAAGGTTGTTATGCGGGTGCGATCGCAAGCTGAGGGTTTTTGGCGAGTATTAGCATTCGATCGCTATACAGGTAAGGGATGGGAGGTTTCTCGCAATGAAAATGTTACGACTGTTAGGCGAGCGCCTTGGTCTTACCAAATTTTTCTTTCCCCATCTGTACTCACTGGTAAAACCCAAGAGGTAGTACAAACTTATACAGTGGTGTCGGATTTGCCTAACCTGATTCCGGCGATGACTTATCCCAAGGAAGTTTACTTTCCAGCACCAGTGATCGCTGTTGATAAAGAAGACGGATTGCGATCGCCTGTAGAATTATCAGAAGGTTTTACCTACACAGTGATTTCCGAAGTACCATACCGCGATCGCACTTTGTTAGGTGAAGCTTCTACTAAATATCCAGAACAAATTACAAAGCATTATCTCCAAATTCCTCCCGAAATTGCCGAAAAAGTCCGGCAACGTACCGAAGAAATCCTCGCTAACTACAATCAAGAAAAAGTCGCAAAGTCTGCTAAAAGCCTGGATTCAGCCTACGAAAAGGCTCTCTATTTAGCTCAATATTTAAAGCAACGCTACTCTATTCCCCAAAATCCTTTAGAACTACCTTATTTGAGTGAAAAAGAAGACTTGGTAGAAACTTTTTTGTTTAAGCAAAAGGGAGGCTATCCAGACCACTTCTCTACAGTTCTCACGGTGATGCTACGTTCCATTGGCATTCCAGCGCGGTTGGTAGCAGGGTTTAGTTCAGGAGAATTTAATCCATTTACAGGACTGTACGTTGTCCGTAATACTGACGCTTATGCGATGACAGAAGTGTATTTTCCTAAATATGGTTGGTTTGCCTTTGACCCTATTCCCAATCATCCTCTGATTCCCCCATCTATTGAAGACACTCAGACTTTTAGTGTGTTGCGCCAATTGTGGCATTGGGTTGCTGGCTGGCTACCTTCTCCGGTGACAGGTTTGTTGAATAATGTATTTGAGACAATATTTAAGTGGGTGATAAGAGCGATCGCTTGGTTTTTAGCTTTATTCTCTCAAGGTTGGTTCGGCGTATTGACTGGCTTAATCTTGTCAACTACAGCAGCTTTCTTCGCTTGGCTGGGTTGGGGTCAGTGGCGACAGTGGCGCAATCGTCGATGGTTAAAGAAATTGCCAGCGATGGAGAGCCTTTATCAACAAATGCTGCAATGGACAACCCAAAAAGGTTTAGGCAAACATCCAGCACAAACACCTTTAGAGTATGCCAGAGTCTCATACCAGCATCATGCTCTAGCAACTGCTGAGGTAATAGATGAAATTTGTCAAGCTTATGTTGGTTGGCGCTATGGTGGTCATACGCCTAACTTGCAGCAACTACGACAAAGATGGCAAGGTTTGAAAAAGACTGCTAAAGCTGCTAAGTAATTCATTGATAAATTACGTCAGAAGGTTGTCCATTGGACAACCTTTTTAATTTTAAGAACTGCTTTCTCAGCGAGAGACGAAGGTAAAAAGTAGAAAACTCACCAACATTGAATTCAACCTCGCATCTGCATCAAATTTCCTGAAGCGTAGCGACGCAAACCGTGGTGAAATAGACCTGCGCCAACCAACAGCACAGTAGTTGACCCAACCACTGCTAGTACAGCATGAATCAAAGATAGCGATCGCAATGCCTCAATCGGCAAATAAGTCACAAATCCAGATGGAATCAACCTGTACAACAGTAGCTTCATCGTTCCCTCAAACAAAGTTGCTCAATAAGTACTGAAGGTAAGAATGGCATTTCGCCACTGTTGTGTCAGTCCTTTGGAATTGCCTAGATAAAAGCTGAGGCTACCCTTCAAAATATTAAAGCCGACAAATTCGCCACTGAAACTGTCAATCCAGTAAACAACGCTAAATGCACCGCATCCGGCTTGACAAAAAGCAATTCTGGTAAGTGTGCATCTCCATAAATCTAGCTATTGCTAGATGCTGAAATTCTTTCAAAAGCTATAATCTACATCTGTTGCACCGAGAGATTTACTTGTGGATGTCATATTAGAACGATCGCACGAATTAAAACAAGCCTTAGTTGATTTTGTTCTTGATGCTGAAGGCGAACTGGCACAAGCACTAGAAGTTTACGCAGCAGCACAGTTGCGCCGTGGAAGTGGGGATAGTACGCAGCAGGACTTAACCATCGATAGCTTTTTGACAGATGGAAAAGTCGGTGATAAGTCTCCATTAGAGTTGTTTATCGAAAGCCACCCAGATTTAGCAGAAAGCGATCGCAGCCTGATTAACAGTTGGCATAATACTTTTATTGGCTTATTTGCCATCACTAATCTTTTACCTGATGGCTTGGAATTGACGAACTGGTTGACAGATAAACGCTACATCGTCAAGCCAAACAATACTCAAACATTACAGGCAATATCTCGTTTGAAAGTCGGAGAAATCTTGCTAACTCGCATTTCTCCCGTTACCGATAGCTACTGGATGTTTTCTGGCCCCTACACAATAATGGGTAAATTAGGTAAACCAAAACTTGCCGTAGCAATTGGTAATTTCAAAGAAAACTATAAAAGTAATCTTTACAGCGATGCTCCAGACTTGCTAGAAGAAGCTTGGCAGTCAGTAGAAAAATATCATCAGCAGTTTGTGGACTTTTTTGGTACTGATCAAATCACACTATCTGGATACCAGCTTAATAAAAAAATAGCGGAATTTCAAACAGTAATTACTGAGAAAACCTTTGCAGCCGCAGGAATTGATACTTCTAAATCTTTGGCTGAAGTGGCAGAAGCAGCTGGCATTGGCGACGAGGAAATCAAAGCCGCAGCACAAGAATTCGGGGCTGATTCCAACGTTGTCTCTGAGATGTTTAATAGCAAAAGCAGCAAGAGCAAAATGGTGATGCCAAAGGTTGATTTACCTGCTGAACTCAAGAAAGCAGAACAGGTAACGGCTCTTTCTCATCCCCGTTGGGGACAAATGTTTTTACCAACATATAGTAAGGTACAAGCAATCTTATCGGCAGAGGACTGGCAAAGTGTTCAAGGAGCGGAAAAACTAGTTCGCTATTACCTCGAAGATAAAAGTATTAATGCTTTTGTCTGGCATCGATTAGCGCAACAGTATCCAACTCAATTAGAAAATGTGTTGCAAACATTGTTGCAACGTCCAGAGTTTAAGCTTGAAAGTGACTTGGATACACTTTTGCAAGAATTCCACAAACCTATTGAGCCAGAGTTGCCAGACATTGCCAGTGTGCCCATACATTTGCATAACTTATTTCAGGAAGCTTTAGGAGAAGTTAACAAATCTAAGCCCAAGGGTAAGGGGCAACAAAAGCCAGCAAAGGGTTTTCAACGAGGTTAACAAATATATCCACTTACTCACTTAGGGTTATATGGTTTCATTTTTAAAATGGTTTTTAGGAGTGTATAGCTAGCTGTGCGCTCCCACACAGTATTGTGTGAAATCACGATCAAAAACGAGATCAAGGCTAGCTAGTTATATTTAAAGATCGGTAGATAACAGGTGAACAATCTCATCTACAATTTCTTCTGGACTCTCAAGCTTGACTATAAATCGATCAAAACCAGCATTTAAAGCCTTATAGCCTGAGACTTCCCGTGTATAAGAAGTGACAGCGATCGCAGGCAACTGTCTTAAAAATTGGCGAGAATGCACTCGAATTTGCTCAATTAACCAATTTCCATCATGTTCGGGCAACTTCATGTTGCACACCAGAATATCGGGATGAAGCGATTCAACTGAGGCAAGAGCTTCTTCTGCATCAGTTAAAGCCATCACCTCTGCACCAGCTGCTTCCAAAATGAAGATGAGCAAATCTGCAATATCTGGCTCATCCTCTACCAGTAAAATCAAGATTCCAACAAGCGGCTGGAGCGAATTTAATTCAGTTTCTTGATTCATTTTTTGATCGGTTGCCATGCCGTCCCTTTATTGCCTGCTATAGTCTGCTACTTCTATTGCAATATATGGAGCGGAATAAGTATTCACCCTAAATATAGAAACTTGGGGTGAAAAGCTCTAGAACAGGCTTTAATTATTTTTTGGTAACAGGTAATTAGAAAAAAGCCCTTACCCATTACCATGACTCATTACCGAGGTTCAGCCTGAGTTGAAACTGTTAATACTTGCGGTGGTGTAGCATCCGGTGGATAGAGAAAGTCTACTTCTACCAAAGAGCGATCGCCTGGTTTCATCTTTAATAAAACTAACGGTTCCCCTACTTGACCTCTGTTTTGCACTAAATGCACAAACTGAGTTTGTGGCTGATTTTGGTCATTTTTATAACGTACCCGCACTGTCCCTCGGAAAAATACTTGAGGAGCGGGTGTACTGAGAAAGCGTAACCCTGGTTTGACTAACCGATCCTCCTTAAGTGGTGTTTGTATCGACACGCTAACGGTTTGAGAACTTTGAGTATTGTTGTATAGCGGCAACTTCAGATTATATTGAATTCCATAGTTGCCATGAGCGCGATATGCGGTGTCAGGATAGCGCACTAGCATAGGCGCACTTTGAATTTGACCAGTTCCTAATGTACCGCCATGTAGGGTACTCAGAGCGTAGGAAAACACTTGACCAGGCTGAGGAATAGTTAGATACCTAGCTTTAGGATTATCTACTAATAAGGCTCTCCATCGTGAACCACCGACCACTCCCGCAACACGCCCATAAATTCTTGGCTTGCCAGTTTCTTCTAAGGGAGTGGGAGTTTTATCTCGTGGCCCAGCTAAATCGCCATTATCTAGTAAATTCTGCCACTCTTCTAAGGTAGGCGTTCCCGCTTCGGGTTGCCGTAGGCTTCGCTCACTGCCATCAGGATTCTCCCGTGCAAACATCGCTAGGCTAGCTGCATAGACAGTGCCATCACTTTGCAGTCGCATGAATGTAGACCGACCATTTAGGGGTGGTGTCAATCCCTGCACAGGAAGTGGCAAATTGAGTAACATCCGACTTTGCTTTGGTGGAATCTCAATTTGGGCAGGAAAAATCTCTTGTCGCACTCCCCGAAGCACATCAGACATGACGCGATCGCCTGGCCCGGCAAAAATTTTACCTAAAAGGTTTTGGCTAAAGGATGGTAACTGAATAAATGGTGCATCCGGTTGACTCAAATAACTCGCCGCCTGCCAAATATTTACCTTCACTGGTTCCAAACTAGGGTTATGCAAAATTATCCCTAGATAAAGAGAACGTAAATTCTCGGCTGGTTCAGCTTTAGCGACGTGATGAGCAAAAATATCAAATCGTCCCCGAAAAGGAAAATTCAGATGCGCTGTTGGCACTTTTTTCCCATCTGGTGGAAAGGTAGAAAGTAAGATTCCTTCTTTCAAAACCAATTCTGGACTATTGCTATTAAAAGTTGGCACTGTATCCAACTGACCTGGTAAAGGACGTACTTCTTGTGGTTGCACGACTTCTTCAGGTGGAAGTGTAGTAGGAGTTAATTGGGCAATTGGGAAAATTAGTAACAATGGCAACATATACTTAGAGATTTCTTTCACCATACAGACATTAACAGCTTGATGAAAGTGCCAGTTTGTTAATAATTAATACGAAATCGGCAATAATCCCCATCAAATTTTCTTGATTGAGAAGCGGAACGTGGACAAAAATACAACGTGCTGTGAGTTGATTTTGGCTTAAGTAGTCCAACACTGAATAGTAAAGACCCTCGCAAACAAATTTCCCACAGTCGTGGCTAATCTGAATTTTTGCTGCTCCCACCACTAATTTTTCTAAATCAACTTCTGTCTGCAAAATACTTTCTCCACAGCTAGCAACTGCTTCCACACTTAATTGTGTACGACTTGCAGCCATGCCACAACAGATGATGTAATCAGGTTGGATTGCCTTGATTTTTTCCATTACCTGAGTACTGGCAAGTTGCACATCTACGGGTAATTGGCGTAAAAAAGTTAAGTCATGTGGTATCAACTCAAGTTTGGTAACTTCAAGTAATAAATCATCAGAAGAATTTGACTGTTGATCTTTTAGCCAAGTGTCAAAAGAAGTTAATAGAATTCTTTTCTTCATAACAAATATTATTTAGAATAGAAAAACCCTCCATAATAAATTTACAAGGAGCAGGTAAATGCCAGTAATTGCGGTCGTAGATTATGAGATGGGAAATTTGCACTCAGTTTGTAAAGGCTTGGAAAAAGCTGGGGCAACTCCTAATGTTACTTATTCTCCAAAGGAATTAGAACAGGCAGATGCTATAGTCCTACCGGGGGTGGGAGCATTTGATCCAGCAGTGCAACACCTGCGATCGCGTGGTTTAGAACAACCTATTAAAGAAGCGATCGCATCTGGTAAACCTTTTTTGGGAATTTGTTTAGGATTGCAAATTCTCTTTGAATCAAGTGCAGAAGGTACCCAACCAGGACTAGGAATTATCAAAGGAAAAGTGCGGCGGTTTCGTCCCGAACCTGACATCACTATTCCTCACATGGGTTGGAATCAACTGGAAGTTACTCAACCAAAAAGTATTTTGTGGGAGCATTTACCGTCAGATCCTTGGGTGTATTTTGTCCATTCCTACTATGTTGACCCAATAGACCCGCTAATCCGTGCAGCAACTATCACTCACGGTACTCAAACCGTCACAGCTGCGATCGCTCATGAAAACCTGATGGCAGTACAATTTCATCCCGAAAAATCCTCTAATATTGGATTGCAAATCCTGTCTAATTTCGTTGCTCAAGTCCGCGAAAAAATTCCTGCCTAATATTCTTTTTGTCATTTGTTCTTTGTCTTTTGTCTAAAACTAATGACCAATGACTAATGACTAATGACCAATGACTAATAACCAATGAGCTTGAGAATTTACGGTAATCGCCAGCTAAAAACTTTACCAGGAAAAGAAACTAGACCCACTAGTGCGCGAGTAAGAGAGGCAGTCTTTAATATTTGGCAAGGAGAAATTGCAGGTTGCCGCTGGCTAGATTTGTGTGCCGGTACTGGTTCAATGGGCGCAGAGGCTTTGTGTAGAGGAGCCAGCCTAGTAGTGGGAATTGAACAATCGAGCCGAGCCTGTGCCACCATCCAACAAAATTGGCAGCAGTTAACTAATGCCGACCAAGAATTTCGGGTATTGCGGGGAGATATTACCCAGCAGTTAAAGACTTTATCAGGTAAACAGTTTGATAGAATCTACTTCGATCCACCTTATGCCAGTGGATTGTACCAGCCAGTATTAGAAGCGATCGCTCACCATCAATTTTTAGATCCTAGCGGCGAAATCGCAGTTGAACACGCCTCACAAGGTTGGACACCGCCAGACATTCCCGCTTGGGAAATTTGCCGCCAGAAAGTTTACGGCAACACATCACTTACTTTTTACAGAATTGTGCAATGACAGGAATGGGGAATGGGGGAGAAAACTTGCTTCCTTGTCCTCCTTATCCCCCTTCCCTCATCCTACTCAGCAACGCCAGTTGTTCTCCTCTAGGAGACGCTACGCGTAGCTTGCTTAAGAGCAGGGGTACAAGTCGGCAGAACTGCCCAACGCACTGGCTCCTCAGCACTCAGCACTGGGCACTCCCTCATCCCCCCAGCTGATTGGGGCGCTTGTATTGCTTATATGCAGCGTAAAAAAGTCCGGCGAGAGTGACGAAAACTAGACCAAGGACAATACCTGATAGCAGGGGTTCAACCACTGTAAATCTCCTCTTTGTAATTATTAAATATTCGTTGCCTGTTTTTGATTTTACCAAATTTCGTATGAATCCTGCGCCCTACAGCCTTTTGGAGGGCGACTGTCCACAAAAAAATAGTCTTCTGTGCTTGCAGACACAATCAAGAACTTTTAAGCTATGTGTAGGAAATGAAAACTTTTTAGCACACCTAGACTTTCACAGCAAACCTTTTGGATAACCAGATTACCAAACCTGAAATTTTGATTCAGCGGATCGTTTTATTGACGCTGGCTATACTGCTAGCAGTCCCTTTGGGCTTTTTTGGTGTTCAGTTGGTTCAAGCCTCCGATCCATACGTCAAGAGCGTTCTATCCCTCACAGGAAACCCAGTTCAAGGACACGCGATCTTCCAAATTAACTGTGCTGGTTGTCATGGCTTGGAAGCAGACGGGCGAGTGGGGCCCAGTTTGCAAGCTGTTTCAAAGCACAAGTCTCGGTATGGGCTGATTCACCAAGTGATCAGTGGCGAAACACCGCCAATGCCCAAATTTCAACCTAGTGCTCAAGAAATGGCGGATCTTTTGAACTATTTAGAATCATTGTAAACCTAAGAACTTTTGGCTGTAGGATACGTAAATACCCTTATGTGAAAAGGTAGTAAGTATGTATTTTTTTACACTATTGGCAACTGTAAAGGACCCCTAGATAACTCGATAGCGTTCGCGTAATCTCTCCTAGAGACGCTTTAGCAACGTAGGAGCGTTGCCCTTGGCACATCATGCCTGCTCTACTTGAGAAAATTCCAAACGCTTAGGTGCGAGACGCTGCACGTAGTTTGCTTCCCCTTAAGGCTACGCGGACTCATTAACGTCCTTGGCGTCTCCCCCTATCCACCAAACAAACGCTCTTTCGAGGTTGGGGAATCACGACACTAATACCACTGTGTGTCTACGCATAATAATAGAAACCTCAAAACAGTCTAGCTCCGTCTGATAAATTTCGTCTTTTAAAGTTCTAGTGGTGAGAACTATCTTTTGTCTTTATCTTCACATCTGCTAGTATTTGCGTAGAATCTTTGATAAAAACTCATATAAACTGTATATTTTTAAGTATGTTAGCAAATAACTATTTAATTATTGTGAAAGTGAGGTTAGCATACCTAACTCGGCAGGTTAAGGCAAAAGCTCTTAGTAAATGGGCTACGGTATAGCTTCTTTAACAGACTAAATATTCTTGAGATGCCCGAAAGCTAATGACTGAAACGATCCAAATCGGTAATCGTACAATCACAGCTAGTGAACTGATTTCCTTACTGGCAAGTTACCAAATGCTGCCACAGTTGCAGCGAGAATTGATCATTGATGAGGCAATAGAACAAAACTCGCGCTCTGCCAAGATAGTAATAGAGTGTACACCAGAGGAAGTAGCCCAAGCTAAACAGCAGTTTTACGCCGAAAAACAGTTCAAAAATGAAGAAGATATCCAGGCTTGGATGGCACATCAAGGGCTGAATCCAGATCAACTAGAAGTTATCACCACTCGTAAGCTGAAAATTGAAAAATTCAAACAAGCCACTTGGGGTAATAAACTGGAATCTTACTTTTTTCAGTCCAAGGCAAAACTGGATAAAGTAATTTATTCCCTACTACGAACCCAAGATGTGGGAATTGCCCAAGAACTATACTTCAGAATTCAGGCAAAAGAAAACTCTTTTGCTGATTTGGCGCGGGAATACTCACTCGGACCGGAAGCCCAAACTGGTGGCTTGGTAGGCCCGATTGAACTGAATGCACTACATCCCATAATGGTGCAAATGCTCTCTAGCAGTCAACCAGGTCAGATATTGCCCCCTACCCGTATCGCTGAATGGTTTGTGATTTTGCGTTTAGAAAAATTTATTCCAGCACAACTGGATGAATTTATGAAAATGCGCCTGTTGAATGAACTCTTTGAAAACTGGCTACAAGAACAGCAAAAGCAAATCATGTCTGCACCAAAAGCGGAGGGGGATACATGATAGGCGATAAACCTTTAACCAATCGAATACCGTCTAAAAGTGTTGTGTGACATTAGTAGCGCAATTCCTGATAAACAAAAAGCCCCAGGCTGTGGAGCGTGGGGCTTTTTGTTTGTATAAATG
>NZ_JABXKN010000081.1:0-20560 GCF_017115065.1 Nostoc sp. JL23 | reverse complement strand
ATGCCCAATGCCCAATGCCCAATGCCCAATGCCCAATGCCCAATGCCCAATGCCCCATTCCCATTTGCTTTATGTACCTGACGCAAAATCCAGTGCAGCAACTGCCCACTTTCCGGTTGAAATTACCGTTTGCAAGGGAAAGTAAGGGCAGTTATTACACGCAACCATTACCAGGATGCCCAAGAATGCCTCCGTCTCTGCAATTGCGGCAATATCAGCGCCAAGCGATCGCTAGCTGGTTTACCAACAATGGCAGAGGGACGCTGAAAATGGCTACTGGTAGTGGTAAAACGATTACCGCATTAGCGATCGCTTGTGAATTGTACCAACAGATTAATTTACAAGTCTTGTTGGTGGTGTGTCCCTACCGCCATCTCGTCACCCAATGGGCGCGAGAATGTGAAAAATTTAATTTGCAACCCATTTTAGCTTTTGAGAATTTACGCACTTGGCAAAGTCAACTTTCTACGCAAATTTATAATCTGCGTTCT
The DNA here is from genome assembly GCF_017115065.1 of Nostoc sp. JL23. Classification (NCBI taxonomy): domain Bacteria; kingdom Bacillati; phylum Cyanobacteriota; class Cyanophyceae; order Nostocales; family Nostocaceae; genus Nostoc; species Nostoc sp. JL23. The sequence goes on along the minus strand of NZ_JABXKN010000081.1, from coordinate 20,069 downwards.
GGTTCTCAACGGTTTGTCACTGTAATTACTACGAACTCCACTTTAATTGGAGATGGGTTTCAGTCTCAACTCAAATATTTTCCCGCCAAAACTTTAATTATTGGGGACGAGGCGCATAATTTAGGCGCACCTAAGTTAGAGGAAAGTTTGCCGCGCAGTGTTGGGTTGAGACTAGCTTTATCTGCCACACCGGAGAGATATTTTGATGATTTTGGTACGCAATCCTTATTTGATTATTTTGGTCCAGTTCTCCAGCCAGAGTTTACTTTAAGGGATGCGATCGCTCAAGGGGCTTTGGTACATTATCTGTATTATCCGGTGTTGGTGGAACTAACTGAAGCTGAAAGTATTGCCTATTTAAAGTTAACTAAAAGAATTGGGCGATCGCTACTTTACCGAGATAGAGAAAATGGACAAGCAGGAAGTTTTGAAGACAATGAAGATTTAAAGCCTTTGTTAATGCAAAGGGCAAGATTAATTGGTGCGGCAGAAAATAAATTAAATGCTTTGCGGGATTTAATGGTAAATCGCCGCGAAACTAGTCACACTCTTTTTTATTGTAGTGATGGTTCCCAAGATGCGGGACAACGTTCATCTCTACGCCAACTTAAAGCTGTTGCTAAAATTCTCGGAGTGGATTTGGGGTACAAGGTAAGCACCTATACAGCCCAAACAACTTTACAAGAACGCGAAATTTTGCGTCATCAATTTGAAAGCGGGGAATTGCAAGGTTTAGTCGCAATTCGTTGTTTAGATGAAGGTGTAGATATTCCAGCAATTCAAACTGCCGTGATTTTATCGAGTTCTGGTAATCCTCGCCAATTTATTCAGCGACGGGGGCGAGTTTTACGTCCTCATCCCGCTAAGGAACGCGCAACAATATTTGACATGATTGTTTTGCCACCAGATTTAGATAGAGAAACTATAGAAGTTGAGCGCAATTTATTGAAAAAGGAATTGCGTCGCTTTGTGGAGTTTGCTGATTTAGCTGATAATGCAGGCGTTGCAAGAATGAAGTTACTTGATTTACAAAAGCGATATGGTTTATTAGATATTTGATGATGAACTATATAGTTGTATTATTTTGTAAAATTTTTCGAGTTTTGAAAAAAGAAGCATTAAATATGAAATAATAAAATTATGAGTTAGATCATAATGGGATGTAAGTGGCTTTAAAAATTTCACTTACACTCCATTATTATCTAAATTGTTAATATTAATAATAACAGAAGACAATTCAATAATAAAGTCTTTTTTCAAGAAAATTATAAATTTGAAAAAATAGTTTTGGCAAAATTAAAGATAACACTAACAGTGGCTTTACAGAGGTAAATGTAGTGCTAGAGAAAGTTAAAATATAGAAAAACTATATTTCCAAACCGAAGATGTCACAAGATGCGAATATCGATGATGTACAAGAGCCAATAAACAACGCTCCGCCGGAAGTGCGGCGAATTATTGAGCGGGTATGGAAGCTGGAAAAAGGCAGGCTAGATAAGAAGATTAACAGCCATATAAATGATCATATTTTGGACATTATTAAGGAAGAGGTGCGATGAAGCTGACTTCAATCAAGCTATGCAACTTTCGCTCCTTTTATGGTACGACACCAGAGATGATTCTGGCTGGTGAAGATGTTCACAACACGACGATTATTCATGGTAATAATGGCTCTGGTAAAACTAGTTTACTGAATGCCTTTACTTGGGTATTATATGAGAAATTTAGTGCAGCATTTGCATCGATAGAACAGTTAGTTAATAAGCGTGCGATCGCAGAAGCTCAAAAAGGTCAAGCTGTAGAATGTTGGGTAGAGATTGGCTGGGAACATGAAGGTAAACGCTATCGAGTTAAACGCGCCTGTCGAGGTTATAAAAACGAAAATGACTTTGACGCTGGCAAAACTCAATTAACCATGTGGGTTGGTGCGGATGATGGAAAGTGGAATATACCAACTCAGCAACCAGACGATATAATTAATCAAATTTTACCCGCTACTTTACATCAATATTTTTTCTTTGACGGCGAACGAATTGAAGAAATAGTTCGTTCTGACAAAAAAGCTGAAATTGCTGAAGCTACAAAAATTTTCTTGGGTGTGGAAGTAATCAATCGTTCCATCAGACATTTGGGAGATGCTAAAAAAACTTTAGAAAATGAATTAAAAGCGATTGGTGATTCTGAAATTAAACAACTATTACGACAGCAAGAAAAGATAGAACGAGAACGAGAACGCATTACCAAACGGCAAACGGAAATTAAAGAAGAGTTAGAATATCAACAAACTTTTAAAAAAGAAACAAGTAATCGGTTACGAGAATTGAGCGCTGCTAAGGAATTGCAAGAAAGATGGCAGTATTTAGAATCGCAGAAAGTAGCGAATCAAGAAGAATATAAAAAAACTAAGGAAGCACTAAAAAAAATTATTTCCGCGCGGGGTTATACAGTTTTACTGTCAGAAACTACAGCACAGTTCCGAGGAATCATCAATGATTTGAAGCAGCGCGGCGAGTTAACATCAGGAATTTCACGAGAATTTGTGAATGATTTACTCAATTCTCAACGCTGTATTTGTGGTGCAGAGTTACACGAAGGGAATCATTCTCATACTCATGTGAGTACCTGGTTAAATAAAGCAGGTTCCTCGGCGGTGGAAGAAACTGCAATTCGGATGATAGCTCAAGTAGATGAAATTGATAATCAAGCTATAGGATTTTGGGAAGAAGTTGATAGAGAACAAAGTAGAATTAATCAGTTAAGGCAAAGTATATCTCAAATTGAAGGCGATTTAGACAATATTCAAGAACGATTGCGAAAAGATGCTAATGAAGAAATTAGCAGTTTACAAAAACGCTTAGATGAAATTGAAAGTAAAATTGATGAATTGAATCGAGAACAGGGTGCAAATCAGCAGCAAATTGCTCAACTCACAACTGAGATTGAAGGTTTAAATAAACAAATTGCCAAGCAAAAGCTAAATGAAGACAAGCAAACTTTAGCACAACGACGAATTAACGCTACTCAAGATGCAATTGAACGGTTAACGGAAGTTAGAAATCGTCAAGAACAACAATTTCGTCTGCAACTAGAAAAGCGAGTGCAAGAAATATTCATGGAAATTTCTGTGACTCCATACATTCCTAAAATTAGTGAAAAATATGAACTTACATTAGTAGAAAATACCACAGGCATAGAAGCACCAGTTGCAGCATCCACGGGGGAGAATCAAATTCTCAGTTTATCCTTTATTGCCAGCATTATTGACAAAGTGCGGGAATGGAGTGAGAAACGAAAAATGATGATGATTCCCGATAGTAGCACTTTCCCAATTGTCATGGATTCACCCTTTGGTAGTTTGGATGAGAATTCGCGGCGACACATTGCGAAGACAATTCCCCAATTAGCGAATCAGTTGATAGTTTTAGTAACTAAAACTCAGTGGCGGGGTGAAGTTGAAGCAGAAATGACACAGAGAATTGGTAGAGAATATGTGCTGACGTATTATTCTTCTAAGCCGGATTGCGAACAAGATTATATTGAATTGGGTGGGGAAAGATATCCTTTGGTGAAACAAAGTCCGAATGAGTTTGAGTATACTGAAATTATCGCGGTTGAACGTAATCTTTAAAGGATAAAGTTATGGTTGCGAGTCCAGACAGAAATTATATGTCTCCCCAAGAATATCTGGAATGGGAAGAACACCAGGATATTAAATACGAATATATCAATGGTGAAGTCTTTGCTATGACTGGGGGTACAATTCCTCATACTAGTATTGCCTTAAACTTAGCTTCGGCGTTGAAAAATCATCTCCGGGGAGGTTTTTGTCGGGCTTTTATGGCAGACGCAAAAGTAGGAGTAACAGAGAATGGGCCGTTTCACTACCCGGATGTTGTGGTGAGTTGTGATGAAAGAGATAGACAAGCGATTAAATTTATTCAGTATCCTTGTGTAATTGTCGAGGTTCTTTCCCCTAGTACAGAAGCTTACGACAGGGGCAAAAAATTTATGCAGTATCGTCGCATTCAAACTTTGCAAGAATATGTCCTCATCGATGCTGAAAAAATTGGTTTAGATTGCTTCCGATTAAATGATAGAGGACTCTGGGAGTTACATCCTTATGAAGTAGAGGATGAAGTTCATTTAACCAGCGTTGATTTTCACTTTCCTATTTCTTTGGTTTATGAGGATGTTCAGTTTGCAACTTTAGTTTAGGCGAAACTAGAGGCAGTGGCAGAAAAAGTAAACTCACGCTTGGATGATTAAAAATGACATTACAGGAAAGAGAACAGTTAATTAAAGATATCAACGTACTGCTACATCAAGCTTATGACAGTACTTTAGTTGAAATTCATGCACTATTAAAAAAAATCGATGATGTAGATGATGAAGAAGACTTAAAAGCCATTAAAGAAGCTAGAGAAGATATACGCATTAATGGCACTGTATCTTGGGATGAAATTCAAAACGAAATAAGAAACGAAATAAGCAAGGATGTTGCGTGAGTTACGAAGTTAAATTTTCAAGGGGTGCGAAAAAGCAGTTTAGAAAACTACCTATAGACGTACAACAACGCATACAAACTAAAATCAATGACTTGGCAATAGAACCGCGTCCAAACGGGGTCAAAATTACAAGGTGATGATAATTCATATCGTGTTCGAGTAGGAGATTATCGAGTGGTTTATGAAGTAGATGATGATGTTTTGATAGTAACTGTAATTAAAGTAGGACATCGTAGCGGGATTTATAAAGATGAAAGTTAAGGAGATGAAGTTCATTTAACTAGTGTTGATTTTCACTTTCCTATTTCTTTGGTTTATGAGGATGTTCAATTGTCAATATAAGTTTAGGAGAAACGAACCGCCTTCGCGTAGCGTCTCGTAGAGAAGGCGCAGAGGACGCAGAGAGAAGAGAAGATGTAAAATTTAAATTATCCTTAACTAATTAGAAGATAAAAACCTCACCCCCAACCCCTCTCCTTAGTAAGGAGAGATAAAGCACAGCTTAACCTCACTAGATTATGAAACGCTATATGAGTATTAAAACTGAGGCAAGTATTGAAGATTTGTACCATTTACCTGACAATTGTAAAGCAGAGATTGTCAATGGAAAATTGGTGCTGATGTCTCCAACTGGATTTTTACCAGGACGTGCAGGTGGTGAAATTTATGCAAGTCTACGGGATTATGAACGTCTGACAAAAAGTGGTTATGCTTTACCTGATAATGTCGGTTTTATTGTCAATCTCCCTCATCGTCGTTCTTTAAGTCCTGATGCCGCATTTTATACTGGCAAACCTACGGCTGGGAAGTTTCTTAATGGTGCGCCTGTATTTGCTGCTGAGGTGAGAAGCGAAAATGATTACGGCGATAAGGCTGAAAAAGATATGGCTAGTAAACGCCGTGATTATTTTGCGGCTGGTACGTTGGTAGTTTGGGATGTAGACGTACTCAAAGAGGAAGTTATCAGAGTATATCGCGCTAGTAATCCTGAAGAACCGCAAGTTTATCGCCGTGGTGAGGTGGCTGAAGCTGAACCCGCAGTGCCAGGATGGACTATGTTAGTGGATAATTTGTTTGTTTAGCGATCGCCCACATACTAGTATAAAATAATGTGGTTCTTAGGTGCGTAGGCGTAGCCAGCCGTAGGCATCGCTTTTAACTTTCGGTTAAGATAGCTAGACTGAGATATTAAAACAATGGCGGAAACTGGCAGAATCAGAGTTGCTAAAGACAAAGCTGAGTTAGTCAAGGGCTTAACATTAACGTCTTCAGATGGTGGAACAGGGCCGTTTCAAACCTATGCTGATGTGATTGTGTTTGCAGCAGCTTTGGGTGTCAAACATAAAAAGCGGGTGGCTTTGGGGGAAATTTCTAAAAGAGAACCATCACCAATTGGACAAGAACATTTCTTAATTAAGGGATATGATTTGGTAATCAAGCTACTAGCAATTGTTGAAGCGAAAGAAATTAATATTTTATCTCATGAAAACGAAAAATATGAAAATCAACGCCTTCGTATGTTTGAAGAATATGCTAATGGTGGGCTTGAGATATTACAACAGGAATTACGAGGGGCAGTAGACTATTCAGAAAGGCTGCTTCTAATTTTGATGACTGAAAGATTTAATGAAACACTGGAAGAAGAAACAACTTTTGACTTAAGTCGTTTTATATAATATAGGAATAAATATGCCTAACTTTAAATATAAAGCCGTTCGCATAAGACAAACAAATTCTGGTGATTGGCTGGTACTTTTTGCTGCTTCCGCTATAGAAATTGATATGTGGGCAGGTGTACCACAGAAAAAGAAAATTGGAGAGCAATCAAAAGAAACGACTGGTTTCCAACGGGAAGAAAATAAAAAACGTATCAAAGAAATTAGTGATTTTTATCGTAACGAACAGAATATAATTCAAAATCCTTTACTTTGTGCATTACGTCAAGCAAGTGAATTAGTTATTTTTGAACCAAGTGAAATTGATAATAGTATTAGTGAGAGCATTCAACATGGTTTTCTAACTGTAAAAAGTGAATTTTTAGAGAAACTAAGCTTATTAGATTTACTCAGAAGAGTAAAAGCAGATTTAGAGCGTAGAGTTCCAGGACTTGTAACTCAAATAGTCCCCGATAAAATTATATTAGAACTTAAACAACGTGCAGCAATATTGCATAGTTTTCAGAGCGACCAAGATGAATCTTATGAAAATGATCAAGAAATTACTGAAGAATCAGATGATGATGGCAATTTAGGTCTTTCATTAACCGATGAATCCCATATCTTAGATTTTTGGCAAGAGGTTGCTGCTTATATTTCTGTTTTAGAAGAAATAAAAGATAGTTTTAATGGAGACAAATTTCTAGACTATTCAAAAGACGCAATGATTTCGTTTTTGCGCCCTATAGTTGTTGTCGATGGACAACATAGGCTTCGAGCAGCGATTAAATCTGTTAAAGAGCTAGTCATGCAAGATGCATATAAAGAGTTAATAGAAAAAGCAATTATAGATGATAATATTGAACCAGAAGAAGCTCAAATAAAAATAGAAGCTGATGCAGCGCGTAAACTGCCAATTTCACTACTGATGAATACAGATCCAGCAGAACAGGTTTTTCAATTTGTAGTTGTAAATCAAAAAGCAACACCGATAAAAACTGCTTTACTGGGAACAATTATATCTACTAGTCTTTCTAACGAGGAATTGACTAGAGTATCAGATAGACTTGAGTTAGCAGGTATTAAGCTTGAAGAATCAAGAGCAGTAACTTTTCTGACTCGATCTCAAAATAGTCCATTTTTTGGTTTAGTTGAAAGAGGACTTGCTTCAGATAGTAAAGACCGTCTTAAATGGAATGTTCTTGCATCTATAGTCAAAATTTTTCGGGAACTAAAAGGAGGTAAGCTTTTTCATGAAAGTGTTGATTATGCTGATAAATGGAGACGTTGTTACCTACCTGAATCAAAAATTATTGAGAATTGGGAGTTTGAAGAATGTGAAGATGCTTTCAACTACTGGCGTCAGCTTGATGGTTGTTGGAGAGAAGTATTTATATTATTTTGGACTTCAGTACGTGATAAACTAGCTTCTCGAAATAATGATGAAGCATCTCATTACTGGGGTTCTCCAGTTAAGTCAAATATCTTTAACCAAACATCATTGACTATTCTTGCATCAGATTTCTTTCAATTTTTATGTGAACGGGAGATTAAAATCGATAGTACAAATGATATCCCTATTCTTGTTAATCAATGGTTGAAAGATGTTGACCGTGATTACTTTAACCGAGAATGGAATTTGAAAGGAGTGAAAAAAGATGTACCTGGTATTAAAAAAAGGTGGTCAAAGCTTTGGGTAGAGTATAGAAAAGATCCACAAAGACTACCAAGATCAACTCAATATCGTGACCCCCTTGGCAATTAAGTTTCATTATAGCTATGGAATTTGCAGAAATTAGCTCTTTTCTTGAGACTACAGCAGACAAAATTGAAGCTTGTTGGGATATCAGGAGTCTCAATAACATTGCAAATCAGAGAGTACCTGACTTTATCATGAGCGGTCGAGGAACTTTACTAAGAGCTGATATACATATATTGTGGACACAATGGTTTATTGAGTCCATCTGCAATCCAGATATATTTGCTAATTCTTCTCAAGGCTATGCCTACATAGTAAAAACAGTTCAAAAAAGAGTACCTCTTATTTTTCCAGGCATTTCTGAAGATGAGCGAAATAAAATTACAAAGTATATTGCGAGATTAGTAGATAAAGAAGTTCAACGAAGAAAGGAGAGGAAACGCATTTCTCTGAGTTTAGAAAATAGAAAAATGTTATGGGATATCTACGGAACAGAACAGCGTTGTTGGATTTGTGGATATAAATTTACCACATGGGCTGAAAATAAGTTTTTGGGATATACCAACTATCAGGAAGTTCCTCTTCCTCAGTTTGTTGACTACATGAGATTACATGGTTTGACAGAACGGCATATTTCTGTTGAAGTTGACCATGTTGTGCCCTTTTCAAAAGGTGGTAATGAAGAAGATAACCTTCGTTTAGCATGTGGTTGGTGCAACTCTCACAAAAGCGATCGAACTTCTTTGTATGATGTTGCACTGAAACCACGTATATTAAATCATACAAAATTGGGTAAACAAAGTATTCCTCATCCTTTTTGGATTGTTCGACTTTTGTCTGTACGTAGATGCTGCGAATATGAGGGAGGTTGTGAGCAGACTGTAGATAATGCAGAGTTGACTGTATTTCCCAGACATCCTGAAGGTGCAATGAACCCAACAAATCTACGTGTTATTTGCTCTGGGCATGATCCTTTAGGTTCAAATCGTTTTGTGAGTAGAACAATTGCAGAACAAGTGTCTTAAAATTTAATAACACAGAATATTGGGAATTATCATTAAATTTGCTAGTTATAAAATCGTTGGAAGTCCTACAGCTTTTGGATCAACAAACTCGCCATCAAAACCTATCGTTCTATTTTCCACAGTCCTAGCATCTGCTAAAGCCTTACGAAGTTCAGCAGACTCCATGTGATCCTGAACTCCACCCAAAATGTAAATCAATAACTTCGCCGCTAAATCTCGTCCAGCAACCTGCACCCGCTTTTTATTTGGGTCATATAAAACCCCATACCAGAGAGATTGGGGATATTCCATACCACTAAAGCCACCTTGCTGGTCAAACTTCCGCAGTTTCTTAAAAATATCTGCCAGGGAAAAACCTTTTTTATAAACCAAAATTCCCAAAGTTTGCGCTAATGCAACTTGAGCAACTGGACGGAAAAGCATATTTCCTTCACCTCCATCTTTTTCAAAACTGAAGCGTCGTAAAGCTGGTGTATCCTCGTGTTCTAAAATTTTATAACTAGAAAGACTAGCCAAAGAATCAAATAGCTTTTTAAATTCCTCAATTCCCTGCTCAAGTTCTTCATCCTCTGGACGCATGGGAATTAGACCTTTCTCCAAAGGTTTCCAGTGAGGAAACTTATGAACTAAATATCGCTCAGACATATCTTGTAGAGCTTGCAAAGTCGTCAAAACTGTAGAATTGGAAGCCACTGTTGCACTATTCCAATTAACACGAGGATTGCGATCTTGTCGTTGTTCTAATAGTGGATGTGTAACTGCAATTTTTCTAGCAACGATCGCAAAACCATCATCTTCATTTAACTGCGTTAGCTGACCTTTAGTCAAGGGTGCAGCCATCAGGTTGACATGAACAAAAATCGATCTTACCCTCCGCCTCGCCTCAGTGCGAGTTTCCCCAGCCGCTACCGCACAGATGAACTCAATACCAATTTTCTCCTTGGGTAAATTTTGCAAGTAAGCAAGGTCTACTTGGTACTTTTCTATCAAATCATTGACTGTAATAAAACTGTCATCAGCACCTTTATCTTTTTTATAGCGCTGGAGTTTACGAGTTTTGATTAACTCCATCAACCCCTGAACACCCATCAGTCGATGTTGCCCATCTAGCGCATAAATAGTCACATCATCCTCAGAAATATTTAGCAGACCTACTTTAGCGTCTTTATCTAAGGGTATAAAATCAGTAGTAGACTTTGTGGCGCGTCCTTCGCTATCCCACTCAGCAGCTTTAGGATTATCCACCCACGGTTGATTAATTACTACCAACACTGGCGGAAACTTATGATTGTGTCTAGCAGCCAAATACTGTACTAGAGGCGCTTGACGTGACCAATCAAGGGGACGCTGTTGAATTTCATCAATACTATCCGCGTCAATCTCGACATTATCAGTTTCAGGATTATACTTTTTTTGAAACAGAGGTAAGCCAGAGGCGAAGTGAACCCGACCTGCAAACCATTCCAGTGTAACAGAGCTAACATAAGCCTCAGTACCACCCATCTCGGTTTTTTGAACGAGAATCTGATCTTTTCTCCCTAAAAACTTCTCTAGGAGTAAAGCTAGTACCTGTTTTTCCTTGTTTTCCCGTTCCAGGTATTCTCTAGCGATGTCAGCAGTTGGGTCAGATGCACTATCTTTCATGTTAAATTTTAAAAACAGAATAGTATTATGTAGTTTAATTATCTAAAAAAGTGTATATCAGTCCTAAAGTTTTTAAAAACTTTTTTCAACCCGCTTAGGTGAATTTTGTCTGTGTTACTGCAAATTCTATTTGTCCAGATATTAGACCAGTGTTTCTAGAGGTAGGGAGAAATGACTACAGCACAACAACCAGAGAATAAAAGTCAGCAAGCACGTACTGTAGCAGAGTTAGTGGACTATATCCAAGCTCTTACCACCGAAATTCAAGAATTGTATTGTTTAGACCAAGTACCTTGGGTTTTAGGCGTGTCTTGGGGAAAAGATTCGAGTGCAGTATTGCAACTCGTTTGGAATGCGATCGCTGCTCTTCCTCCAGAAAAAAGAACTAAAACAATTCATGTTATTACGACAGACACTCAGGTAGAAAATCCAATTGTTTCTGCTTGGGTTCGTACATCCATGCACCAGCTAGCATCTGCTGCAAAAGAAAGAGGGATGCCAATTGAAACTCATCTGCTTTATCCCGCAGTCAAAGATACCTTTTGGGTAAACTTAATTGGCAAAGGCTATCCTGCGCCGCGTATGCGGTTTCGGTGGTGTACTGAACGGCTGAAAATACAGCCTGCGAATACCTTTATCCGTAACATGGTTCGAGATAATGGTGAAGTAATTCTCGTTTTAGGTATGCGTAAGGCTGAAAGCAACAAACGTGCGACCGTTATGGAAAAGCACGAAAAAGGACGGGTGCGCGATCGCCTGAGTCCTAGATCGAGTTTGATTAATTCCCTCGTTTATACTCCTATCGAAGACTGGCGTAATGATGAAGTATGGCTTTACTTGATGCAGTGGCAGAATCCTTGGGGAGGAAACAACAAAGACTTATTTACTTTGTATCGAGGTGCAACAGCAGATAATGAGTGTCCTCTAGTTGTTGATACTTCTACTCCTAGTTGTGGTGATTCCCGATTTGGCTGTTGGGTTTGCACATTGGTGAGTCAGGATAAATCGATGGAAGCGATGATCCAGAATGATGAAGACAAAGAATGGATGCAACCTCTATTGGATATTCGTAATGAACTAGACATTAAAGAGGACTGGGATAAGAGAGACTTTAGAAGAATTTGGGGTGAAGTCCAACTTTTTGAACGTAACAAAGATGGGGAAATATCTGTTGAACCAATACCTGGCCCCTATACAAAATATTGGCGGGAACATTGGCTCAGACGATTATTAGAAGCGCAAACAAAAACCCGTCGTACAGCGCCAGAAAATATGCGCGATATCACCTTAATTACTTTAGAGGAGATGAGCGAAATTCGCCGCATTTGGCTAGAAGAAAAACACGAATTTGATGATAGCTTACCCCGAATTTATCAAGAAGTGACTGGTGAAGAGTTCACAGACCCACGTCCTGGTGCTGATTATAGCCTGTTAGGTGTAGATGAATGGGCAGTACTAGAAGAAATTTGTGAAGGCGATATTATGCACTTTGAACTCATGGCAAAGCTATTAGACACAGAACACCAATATCGCAAAAAGACTCGTCGCACGGGAATATACAACACTTTAGAGAAATGTTTTGATACGAGTTCGCGCTCCCAAAAAGATGCAATTGATAATGCTCATTTAAAACGTGATTTAAGAGAAGCTATTAGTCAAGGCGATGTTGTAAAATTCAGGGAAAAGTTTAAGCAACTGACATTGGGTGATGCTGAGGTCGTGGATGAAATAAAAGATACAGCAAATGAAGTATTTGTAAATTCAAACAATAATGTATCCGCAACTCCTCCTACAGAGGAGACTGAAAAACCTCAAACTTGGGCAAGTATGAAATTTAAAAAGGAAAACTCAAAATAATAGAAGACGGGAGTCAACTAAACTACTTAAAGAACGCTTGACAAAGTTGGTTTATCTTAAAACAAGTGAGGTTCTATGATTCAAGCCATACACAAATTAGTAACTTTTGAAGATTTTGCAGCTTGGCGGCCGGAGGGTGGGAGATACGAATTACATGATGGCGTGATTGTTGAAATGGCTCAACCAGTAGGTGATCATGAGGATGTTGTTGGTTTTTTGGCGCTAAATATATCTATCGAAATTGGGCGACAAAAACTTCCTTACTTCATTCCAAAAACTGTATTAGTCAAGCCATTTGAAGTTGAATCAGCTTATTCACCAGACATCTTAATAATCAATCGACCAAATTTAGTCAATGAGTCTTTATGGAAAAAAGAATCAACTGTATCTCAAGCTATATCTATTCCCTTAGTTATTGAAGTTGTTAGTACTAATTGGCGAGATGATTACTACAAAAAATTAGCTGATTATGAGGCTATAGGTATTCCCGAATATTGGATTATAGATTACGCGGCTATAGGTGCTAGAAAGTTTATTGGCAATCCTAAACTGCCTACTATATCCATTTATCAATTAATTGATGGTGAGTACCAAGTTACTCAATTTAAAGGCGATACCCATATTGTCTCGCCTACTTTCCCAGAATTGAATTTAACCGCCGAACAGATTTTTCAAGCTGGAGGTGTGCAAATCTAGCCACGCTTACCAACACCGAGACAGATGCAATCGCATTTCTTAACAGTTAGTGATGGTATTATCTATATTTCATAGACAATATTTTTTCTCAATGCGTCAGACAAAACCATCTAATTAATTTTATCTGATTCCTTTCATCACAAACTTTCTGCTTCTGCGATCGCTGTCGAACTCATGTTAATCTTAAAAATCAATGATATTTCTTGAACTCGTTCTACAAAACTTTGGCCCCTACAGTGGGAAACAGGTAATCAACCTTAACCCAAAAATCGATGAGGAAACCTCACACCCAATTATCTTATTAGGTGGGATGAATGGCGGTGGAAAAACTACCCTCATGGATGCCATTCGTCTCGCTCTTTATGGCGCTCGCGCCCAATGTTCTACCCGTGGTAATTTAAGTTATAACGATTTTCTCAATCAATGTGTTAACAACAAAATAGATCCAGTTGCAGACACCCGGATTGAATTACTTTTTGAACATATTGAAAACGATAAACCAATAAAATACCGGGTTGTGCGTAGTTGGACAAAAAATCCTAAAGACGGTAAAGATACATTAGGTATTTTAGGTGACAGTGATACCTGGCCTGATGCTTTAGTTAATATCTGGGATGAATATATTGAAAATCTTCTGCCATTAGGGATTTCTAACTTATTTCTCTTTGATGGCGAACAAGTTAAAGAACTCGCAGAACAGGAAACACCACCACCAGTTGTAGTAGACGCAATTCGTGGATTGTTAGGTTTAGAGTTAGCAGATCGTTTAGCAGTTGATTTAGATATCTTAGTTAACCGTAAACTGAAAGAAGTTGGTAATAGTAAAGATTTAGCAAATCTAGAGGAAATTGAAACTAGGTTAACCCAACAGCAAGAAGATTATCAAACCACAGAACAGAAAGTAGAAATTCTCAAAAATCAGGTAGAAGAATTAGAACAAAAGCAGCAAGAAGCTTTTGATAAATTTATTTCTGAAGGTGGAAAGATTGCAGCAGAACGCAATCAACTAGAACTACAGCAAAATACAAAAACTGCGGAAATTGAACAAGTACGTCAGTCAATGTGTGAATTAGCTGCTGATGTTTTACCTCTGGCATTAATTCCTAATTTGCTTAATCAGGTGCAAGCACAGGGAGAAAAAGAATTTCGCCATCAACAGGTACAGATTTCTAAAGATTTATTAATTGAACGAGATCAGCGCTTACTTACTTGGCTAAATAAAGTAGAAATTTCTCCGATAGAAGTCGAAAAAATCCAATCATTTTTAATCCAAGATGTAGATAGTTTATATGCAAAGACTCTCCAGACGGAAGCACCTTGGTTATTAGCTGATGATGAAACTTTAAGTCAGCTAGATAATCTTATATATCACTTACAAAATTCTAAACTTTCTGCAAAAGAGAAATTAACTATTCTCAAAAACAAAGAAGAAGAAATTCACACTTTAGAAAGGCAAGTGCAAACAGCAGCAGCACCAGAAGATTATACAAAGCTGCGTCAGGCACTAGAAGCGGCACAAAATCAAGTTGTTGAAGCTAAAGCAAATTACGAAACAATTCGCCGCCGTTTAGCTGAATTAGAAACTATTATTGCCAAGTCAAAAAGAGAATTAAGTGATTATACTGTAGAAAATATTAAGCATAAAAATAGCGAACATATTATCACCTCAGCAGCGAAAGTTCAAAACACGCTCAAGATTTTTCGTGAAAAATTAACTCTGCGAAAACTCAATAAATTAGAAGAGGAAGTTAAAAATTGTTTCCTTTATCTCCTGCATAAATCAGACTTAGTGCATCGCATTACCATTGATACTAAGACTTTTAGTCTTTTGCTTTACGATTTAAATGGTAAACCTGTGCCTAAACATCGTTTGTCAGCAGGCGAAAAACAATTACTTGCGATCGCATTCCTCTGGGGTTTAGCCAAAGTCTCTGGACACCGACTACCAGTAGCAATTGATACGCCACTAGGTAGACTAGACTCCTCGCACCGCAGCAACCTAGTTGAACGTTACTTTCCATCCGCCAGCCATCAAGTGATTTTGTTATCTACGGATACTGAGATTGGCAAAAAAGAAGTAGAAACACTGCGAGAAAACGAAGCGATCGCCCGCGAATATCTCCTCAAATACGACTCCTCCACCCGCCAAACAACAGTAGTAGAAAATCAATATTTTTGGTGATTCTTTTAGTGGGATATAGTATTTACTTTGTCTCCACATAAATTTCTCTACCAAACTGCCTGAATTCATCATCGAGATAATATAGCGAATTTCGGATTGCTTGGCGTAGTTTACAAGCGGGTTCCAGGCAATCGCGCTCGTAGTCCATTAATGTTAATTCTAAATGAGGATAGAGAATTTTAAGAAAACCTGATGCTGATTTGAGAATAGCATTTTGGTCGCGAATAGTCACATTTTTGGCAAATTTAGTATGCTGTTCTACATAGAATCTGAAGCGATTATCTTGGCGTAAAGATAGCAATACTTCACCAAAAAAATCCATTTTTAAACCAACTTGAGAAGCTACCATTTCTCTTTGAAACTTCGGAATTTTCCAGCCGGGAATAATACCAGATAATCGGTCTAATAATGCAGTTTCAGCAAGAAAATTGGGGAGGTTAGCAATTAAATTATCTTCATTACGTGGTTCTAATTTATCATCTAATTCAATATTAGCTAACATCACTAACCCGCAGTCACTAGAAATATCTGCAAAACCAGAGCGATTATAACGACCACTAGCAAGATAATTTTTAAGTGGACCAATCACCTCTTCCGGATTATCGAAGGTTAAACTTTGAACTTCATCTAAAACCACAACTTCATGACGACCGAGTAACCCAACTTCTTTAGTTCTGCCGTTGATAAATAATTGGGCAGGAGTAACTTTACCACCACTAATTAAAGTAACTTTACTACTGATATTTTCAAAAAAGAAACTTTTTCCAGTACCTTTAGGAGCTAATTCTATGACATGATAATTAGCTTCCACTAATGGTAATAATCTAGCTAAGATCCATGTTTTAGCTTCCTGCTGATAACTGGGATGCTGGGGGTTAAAACCCATTGAGCAAAATATTAAATCCCGCCATTGTTGTGTATTGAATTTTGCCCGACATTCCGCATAACCTTGTAAATCAACTTGTGAACATTGAAATGGTTCAAAATCCATCACTTCCACTTTGCCATCGGGAAGCATAGCCAGAGTAATTTTGCCCCATATTCCTTGGCGTAGCAGTATTTTATAACGTTCGACAATATCAGTCGCAATGCTACATTCAGTCAAATTTAATGCAGGAATTTGTGCCAATGGTTCAGGAATTACTCTTCCTCCCTGCTCTAATTTAATGCGTACCTGCATTAAAGCAATGAGTTTTCGGATTTCCCCTTGAGTGAGGTCAAAAATAATTTCATTCCGGTCATCTTTCCGGGGAAATGCTTTTTTAATAAAACTATTGATTTTCTCTAATTCTATTGATGTAAGTGTTCCTGAACCGGGCACTATTTTATCTAACAACCATTCAGCCACAAAACTAGGCACGCCAATAGAACTGAGTCCACTAGATGGTAGTCTAGTTTTATCAATACAGAGATTTCCGAAAACCTCACGAACCAAATCGTTATTATAGGTTGTTGCTTCCCAAGAATTCATCTATATCAAATCCACTACTATATATTTGGTTAATAATAATTTTTGAGTCAGGAGTTAGGGCAGCGCTTTCAATTTCAGCACAGGCAAATATAAAAGTTAATTTGCCAGTTAAAGATAAGTTATTTCCCGGAGAATTTGGGGGCAATGTGGGTACTTCGGGAATTATTATCTGAAAACTGAAGCGCTGATTAGCAGCAATTTCCTGTTCTAATAGTTTTCCCTGCTGAAAATCAGGTAGTTCGTGAATATATAGGTAAAGGTCTGTTAGCGGCACTGAGTTAGGATTCTCAATAGTAATTTCCAGTTCTCCTGCCTGTCTAGGTTTGCCTTCACCAAAGCAAAAAACCAGCACAGGAAGACGTTGGATCGATTTTCGCAGAACAGATACGCCGACCACAACTTCTTCGGGAAATAGCCCACCGTGAGAACCGATAATTTTTTTATTGCTAGTGTAGCTAAAAGAACCTAAGCTAGCCGAGCCTTTAACTATACTAATATCGTGAGGAAGACCGTAGCGATCGCCTTTTAAAACCACAAACCTAGTATCATCAGTTTTACCAATCGCCATTCTCCCCTTGGCTTCCAGTTCTGGGGGGCAGTGGGTGATTTTTTCGGAAGTACCCATCATTTGACCATGATCGCTGGCAATAACGATTCTGAGTGCATCTGGGTCAGGGTATTGTTGCAAACAGTAATTAATTCTCTTGGCAATACCTTCTAGGGCGTGGGGACGGTCAAGTTTGTAAAGACTTTGCCAATCTTTTTGAGTGTGATAAAGACTATCGAACTCATCTGTATCCCAACAATACAACTTAGAAGTCTTTTTTCTCAAAGCGCTGTCAAGTATGTCAACTTGTCTATCTGTATAACGTTTGCCCATGCCCATTTTCACAAAAGCTTTGCCAGCATCAGCAACCCAAGCAGAATCACTAGGCAACAATTGAGCATATAGGCTCCATTTCGCATACTCTGTTTTAGTGGGCAAGATACTAAACCGAGGCTCAATGGCAGTTTCTACAGCCAGTTTGTAATTATTCGTTAGTAAAGACAAAAGTTCTAGATGATCTAGCCATCCTAAGGCATCGACCACAACCCAAAAAACAGGACTATCTTGGCAAAGATTTTGTACTTTTGATGCAACGCTGTAGTTGAGGTAGGAATTTTCTACTGAGTCTATCTGCATCTGGGGATAGTGCTGAAGCATCCACTCAACAAAGCTATCCGCCAAACTATCACTAGTTTTTGGTGCAACGGCAGGTTGCTTAATAACTTCCCAGCGACGGAAAGGCAGGTAATCTTTTGTTGCCCAAGCCAAAGCTTGCCCAGGAGTAGCATCTAAAGCCAGGGGTTGGGGGGGATGTTGATTAAGATTTAATTCTTGCTTCTGCTGATAGCTAAGATAAGGGATAACTTTGGCTTCCCTGACTTGATTAATCCAGTTAGGTCGATTGCCAAGAACCTTGTAAGCACAATTTGCAATTCGCTCCATACCTACTTGGTTAGCAGGCATTAGAGTATCTATAACTTTACCTTCGGTGCGAGATATGAGTTGTTCCCAGTAGTTGTCAAACTCTTGTCTGAGGAAGTCGGGAACTGGCAAGGGATACTTGCCGATGTCGTTGAAGACTGGTTCTGCTATGCCTAACCAGCGACGTAGGAACAATAATTTATCTTCAGTCTGGTAATAGTTTGCTAACTCATGTTCCTTGAAACGTTGCTGCCAAACTCGCTCTAGGGGTTTGTACTCCTCTGGAATTAGAATTGACAACCAAGTGGCGAGATGTGAAATCGAGGCTTGGGCAAACCATATCTGTCCATTACTGTTGGTGATATTGTCTGCTAAAAAGTGGGCAATGGGGTTGTCTTGGGGATAAGAATCTAACTTGGTAGTCAGAATCAGTAGTTGCTCGTCAGTCCAGTCATGGGGTAACGGTACATTAGCAAACAATTGTCCTAATATGTAGCGGGGATGCTGCTTAATCACCGTGATTTCCTCACTTCTATTCCACGATCGCAGCCAAGTTTCTGCCCATTTGCATAATCGCTCACCTCTTACCCAGCAAGGATCGGCACTGACACCAAAGAACTGTATCCATTCCACCTCTGTTGTAATTTGGATATAGCCGGAGGGAATATCGTATAATCCAGTAGGGTCTAATATGATATGTTTATCGCTCATCCGTCTTTTCTGAGAGAATTTGCCCTAACCTCTCGTACACCTTTTGTTGCTCTAAACGGGGAAGTTGCCGTAACAGTACGAAAATTTGATTGGTTATATCTTTCTTCCGTTCCTCAACGCATTGACGTTCTATATTCTCTAGTAACTGAGTTTCTGTAACACTAATTAAGCTAATATAATCAGATTTTTCAGCTTGAATTTGCTCAAGTAGATTGTTTGCTACTTCTAATTTCTCTGCATCATCAACCGATTGGTTTATTTGAGTACAACTGTTTTCTAAATCTTTGACCCATTGTTGGGCAGCAGCTTGTTTTTGTTGGAGAATTTGCGATTGTTTTTGTTCATATTCTTCTATTTTATGCCTAAAATTTGCTTCTAACAGAGAAATCCTCTCTTGAAAGCGGTCAGCCTTATAAATATTCAACTCTCCACTAGCAATTATTGCCAAAGCATCATCACAACTAGGAATAAAATCACTTTGTTGATAACGAATTTCTAGACTTTGTATTTGCTCTAGATCATGCTTTAAACTCTGGATTTGTGGTTGTAATTCTTGATAATTTTCGTAATCGGCCGAATCTTGAAAAACAACATCAAGCTTGGCGTATTCAGTCTTAATAACATCTAATTCTGTGAGATTGTTTACTGACTGTAGTTGAGTGCAGAGATTCGCCAGACTAGAACGATCGCTAGTGATTTTGTTTTGAATTGACTGCACAATTTTAGCAAGTTCATCCTGAAATTTATCGGGATAATTGAAGCGAGATTGTAAACTTTCAATTTCTTGAAGCGCTTCTTGAGAAAGATGAATAGTTTTGATTTTTGTTGCAGAATTGCGAATATTCTGCATAATTTCTGTATCTTCAGCTTGCTTCTGCCTGCTGCCTAATGTCTGTTAATCTGATATTGCTGCTACGGAGGCCATTTTGCAAACTCTCAATTAAGTGGGGAGGCAAGTCTGGAATTTGGTTAATTTGGTCAATAATTTGTGGAATTTCTCTTTGATAAGCATTACAAGCTTGTTCGGTAGATAGTGACTCAGCACGCTTGTTTTCTGCTGCTACAATTTGGTCAATTTTATTACTGACCGTTTGAAATGCTAATGTAAGCCAAAAGAAAACCAAAGTTACCGCCTCGACAGATGGGTTTGATTTCC
>NZ_JABXKN010000111.1:0-103652 GCF_017115065.1 Nostoc sp. JL23 | reverse complement strand
TACCTTTCTTAGACTCTTTAGTATATGTGTACTATATTTAGATGCGTTTGCCCTGATCTGTTAACCTAGCGTTGTTGAAGAGTTAAAAAATAATAAATGGAAATTAGTAATCTGTTTACAGCAGGTGGCGTGGTCATGTGGCCTCTCCTGGCATTCTCTTTGTTAGGGGTGGCGCTAATTATCGAACGTATCATCTTTTGGGTAAGAATAAATAATCGGCAAAATAAGGTAGTGCGAGAGGTGTTACAGCTTTATCGCCTTGATAATGTAGTTAGTGCTTTAGATAAATTGCAGAAAAATGCTGATTTACCCATTGCTCGAATTTTTTTAGCAGCTTTAGAATTGGAGGAGCCGACACCAGAGGAATTTCGTTTGGCATTAGAAAGTGAAGCACAAGCCGAAATTCCTTTACTCAAGCGATCGCAAAATATTTTTGAGACAATTATTGGTCTTGCGCCCCTATTAGGACTTTTAGGAACTGTATTAGGATTAATTAACTCCTTTGCTTCTCTAAATATCGGAGATGTGGGAGGTAGTAAAACAACAGGTGTAACATCTGGAATTAGTGAAGCTTTAGTATCCACAGCATCAGGGTTGGTAGTAGCAATCTTTACACTTCTATTTGCTAATACCTTCCGGGGACTCTACCAGCGACAGATTGCCTGGATTCAAGAATATGGCGGACAGTTAGAATTACTTTACCGCCGTCGCTACGAAAAAGGAGATAAATCATATCTGCCGAATAGATGAAGCAAAATTGGGTAATTGTCAATTAGTAATCGGTAGTTAGGATTAGTTCATTATTTGTTACCGATTTTGCTCTAAAACTTTTTAACTCTAATAGTATTCTAAAATGACTAATAGCTTTGTTCGCTACAGTTATTGAGGAAATATTCCATGATTATTTGGGTAAATGAGCAAATTGATCCGTCTGGGATGATTCATGCCTGTATTGCCACTTGTAATGAATCTCAAGCTAAAGAGTGTCATGATTCCTTTCAGAATAATTTGACCGAGAGGCAAAAGGCAGCAGGTTGGGTAGCGCAATTGCGGACAGTTGATTCTTGGGATGAAGTGCCGGTGAATTCTTTAAAACTCAATTAACTGAGTGCTATAGAAATTAGCCTGTATAGCTGAAGTACCTCCTAGCAGACATAATTACTTTTGTCATTTTCTGCTTACTCCAACCTGCTTTGCTTTTTTGGGATTTTGCTCGAACATATTTCATCTGCGTAGGCGTAGCCCGCCATAGGCATCGCTTGTCTACCACACACTGTATCTATGCCAATTCCGAGAGCGATCGCAGCAAATTCTATGAGAACAGGTTAATAAAGGATAAAATTCGGATTAAATTTTTCAAATTATTATTAACTACTTCCAAAAAAAGTAACATATTATAGGGAAATGATGATTTTTCTTAACTTTTAAGAGGTATCATCTATAGCGTAGATTAAATTAAAAAATTTGTATAAGCCGAATCAATTTAGTGAACTATCCCAAAGTTTACATTTCGGAGGAAGCCTGTCCCATTAATTTAGTTGGCGAAACAGGACAAGCGGTTCAAATTTCCATTCATCCTCCCAGTCAATATATCTGTGCCAACTGCGAACGGATATTACCAGATTGGAAACGGCAGCCATTTTTACGAGTAGTGATTGTATTACAGCAATCGCGTTATCAATTAGTCGAAAAGACGGCAGAAGTAGAGTCAGAGAAAGAACGCTTACGAGAAAAGTTTATGAGATTTGGCTGTGATTTAGCATTTAATTTGCGCGATCGCGGCTATTTAACTGATCTGATTGACCCTCGTACAGGCTATCCCTTGCTTTCTCATCCCGGAGCAATTCCTCACGACGACACAGCAGTTGTCAAAGCTTTGCTTAACTATCCAGTGATTAAAAATCAATGCCGTGTGTTAGTTCATCCCGATTGGGGTGCAGCAGTTTATCCTAGTATTTTGATATCAGAAGCTCCTCCAATTGCGATCGAATGGGTTACAAAAGGTATAGCATCTATGCATGGGTGGAAAGAAATTAATTATTAGTCATTGCAGGGTAAGCGCATCTAATTTTGTAGTTAAACCTGAAGGGGCGACACGCACCTCATATTTCAAGCGCTGCAAAGGTTTGACTGAATTATGGTAAAAAAATATAATTCAATTATTGTCAATAAGACCAATAAGCTTGAAAATTTGACCTCCATTGGATCAAACTAAGTTAGAAAATCAACTCTTAGAGTCCAATTGTTGTTTTTAAATCTGCTGATTAATATACTAGAAGATATTAAAAGAGTCAGTATTAATATTTCTTTAGCTATTTTCAAGTTTTTATTTATTCTAAATCTAGTTATGATATATTTTTTACCTATAATTATTAACTACTAACTTTTTATAGACTCCGAATCGCAATTTCCAACCCTTCACATACACGAGTAAGAAAATCTAAATCCAAAGTAGCGATCGCATCACTTGCTTTGTGATAATGTGGATTTCGCAAGAATGCCGTATCTGTCACCATCATTGCCGGATAACCCAAATCCCAGAATGGTGCATGATCGCTAAGTCTGGTTTGGGGAACTATTAAACCTCGATTCGGCACGGGTAGCCATTGACTAGATACGCCAGCTTTGCGAATATTACGGCTCATCCCAATTAAGTCAGGCAATGTCCGCAAGTTGCCAATTAAAGCAATAAAATCACCTGTATCTGGGTAAAAACGTTCTAGAGGACGAGGGTAACTTTGGGAACCAGGTGTAGAATCCTTATAGCCCAGCATTTCTAAGGAGATCATTAAGCGTAGCTGTTGCTTTTGTTGATGTAACAGAGCTGCATAGTCAGCACTACCCAGTAAGCCGTATTCTTCCATATCGAAAGCAACCAACCTTAAGGGATATCTGACAGCTTGGGCAGCAAACTTTCTCGCCAATTCCAGCAACACCGCCACACCTGTAGCATTATCATCAGCCGCAACTGTTCCCGGAACGCCATCATAATGAGCGCCAATTAAAATTGGTAGCAAATTCTTTTTTTGCTCTCTGGCTTGGGATGGTAAATTTAATATCAAGTTATTGCAAGCTTTACCTCTAACTTTAAAGGTGTGGATTTCCACACTCCCCAATTGAGAAAATTGCTGGCGGATGTATTCTTGGACAAAAAAATGTCCAGCCGTTGCCATGTAAGGATCGCGTTCTCGCGCTATCTCACTCAAAGAAGTCTGTAATCGCTCTGTTAAATTCAAATCTTTTAAGTAGTAGCAACAATATTAGAATTTTCAGGCACTCAAAAAAGCAGAGCAAGCATTATTAAGATGAACTTACCAATTTGCAGATAACTTAAACAAAAGTAGGCGGATATCAAGAATTGAGGCTGCTTGGGCACACCAACCATCTCAATGCTATCCTAGTCTTGCAACTATCTCCTCTAGCTGCACTTCTTAGCTTACTGCCTTAATGATGAGTATTATACATTGAGGTGTTTTTATCTTGTAGCACAAAGCTAGAGGTAGTTCCGCCCAATCATAATAAATATATAAGACACTTTAGGAGAAGAGTAACGCATGGGCAAGGTAGTCGGCATCGACTTGGGTACAACCAACTCAGTAGTCGCCGTTATGGAGGGTGGCAAGCCGGTGGTGATTGCCAATGCAGAAGGAATGCGAACAACCCCCTCCGTAGTTGGCTTCAGCAAAGAAGGTGAAAGGGTGGTTGGGCAAATGGCACGGCGACAAACCGTCCTCAATCCCCAAAATACCTTTTTTGCAGTTAAACGCTTCATTGGGCGGAAGTATGGTGAACTTAATGCAGATTCTAAGCGTGTGCCCTACACAATCCGCAAAGACGAAGTAGGTAATATAAAAATTGCCTGTCCTCGTCTGAATAAAGATTTTGCCCCAGAAGAAATTTCGGCAATGGTGCTGAAGAAATTGGCAGACGATGCTAGTCGCTATTTGGGTGAACCAGTCACAGGGGCAGTGATTACAGTACCCGCCTATTTTAATGATTCTCAACGGCAGGCAACCCGTGACGCTGGCAGAATTGCTGGTTTAGAGGTGTTGCGGATTCTCAATGAACCGACGGCGGCATCTTTGGCTTATGGATTAGATCGTGGTGACACGGAAACTATCTTAGTCTTTGACTTGGGTGGTGGTACTTTTGACGTGTCGATTTTAGAAGTAGGCGATGGGATATTTGAAGTCAAAGCTACCAGTGGAGATACGCAACTTGGTGGGAATGACTTTGACAAAATAATAGTAGATTGGTTAGCAGAGCAATTTCTGGAAGTCGAAGGGGTAGATTTAAGACGCGAGAGACAATCTTTACAACGCTTGATGGAAGCTGCGGAAAAGGCAAAAATTGAACTTTCCTCTGTCAGCGTTACCGATATTAACTTACCTTTTATTGCTGCCGATCAGGAAGGCCCCAAACATCTGGAAACTCGTCTAACGCGTTCCCAGTTTGAAGGCTTATGTGGTGATTTAGTGGGGCGCTTACGGACACCCGTGAAACGCGCCCTGAAAGATGCCGGACTTTCACCTAGAGATATTGAAGAAGTTGTGTTAGTTGGCGGTTCTACACGAATGCCAATGGTAAAGCAGCTTGTGCGCGACTTAATTGGCACAGAACCCAACGAGAATGTCAATCCCGATGAAGTCGTGGGAGTAGGCGCAGCAATTCAAGCCGGAATTCTGGCAGGTGAACTCAAAGATGTGCTGCTTTTGGATGTTACACCCCTATCTATGGGATTGGAAACCATCGGCGGCGTGATGAAAAAACTTATTCCCCGCAATACGACAATTCCAGTCCGTCGTTCTGACATTTTTTCTACGTCTGAAAATAACCAAAACACTGTAGAAATTCACGTAGTTCAGGGCGAACGGGAAATGGCAGCAAACAACAAGTCTTTAGGGCGGTTCAAGCTCTATGGCATCCCACCAGCGCCACGAGGAATTCCTCAAGTTCAAGTGTCATTTGATATTGATGCTAATGGTATTTTACAGGTAACAGCCTTAGATAGAACCACTGGGCGAGAGCAGAGTATCACCATTCAAGGTGCTTCCACCTTGAACGAGTCGGAAGTGAATCGAATGATTCAAGACGCTCAGAAATACGCCGATGTCGATCGCGAACGTAAAGAGAGAATAGAAAAGCGGACTCGTTCTGAGGCGTTGATTTTCCAAGCAGAACGACAACTTAGAGAAGTCGCACTGGAATTTGGTATGCAGTTTGCCCGCAGCCGCCGCCAAAGAATTGATAATATTTGCCGACAACTAAAAGAAAGTCTTCAGGAAAATAGCGATCGCGGTATCGATCAAGCCTACGCCGACTTGCAAGATGCTCTCTATGAGCTAAATCGAGAAGTCCGCCAGACTTATGCTGAAGATGAAGATGACGACTTGTTTGGGACTATCCGTGACATCTTTACTGGCGGTGATAAAGAACGAGAACGCGAATCTCCCAGAGATACATATCGAGAACGCGACTCATACAGTAAAGACTATGGCAAAGATTACGGTAAAGACTATGACAGAGATTATAGCCGCGATAATCGTTCTTCCTCTTATGAAAGCCGTCCTCCCCGCAAATCCCGCCCCAGCTACCAAGATAACTGGGATGATGAAGAAGACAATGATTGGTTATAAGAAAACTTAGGAGTTAGAAGTTAGGAGTTAAAAATAAATCTTTCAACTCCTAACTCCTAACTCCTTTCTCCTAACTCATAATTAATCCAAAATCTAAAATCTAAAATTTAAATAACTGAACTATGCAAAATTTGCCGAACTTTCGCGATTACTACGAGATTTTAGGAGTATCTAAAGATGCCTCTGGTGAGGAAATTAAAAAGGTTTATCGGCGGTTAGCAAGGCAATATCACCCCGATCTGAATCCGGGTAACAAAGAATCTGAGGAAAAATTTAAGGATATTGGCGAGGCTTATGAAGTTCTTTCCGATCCAGCCAAGCGATCGCAGTACGACCAGTTTAGCCGCTACTGGAAGCAAAAAGGCTTTGCAGGCAACAAACAAACGCCAAAGGCTAAAACTTGGCAGAGTACTCCTAGCGATCGCAACGGGAATCAGGATGTAGATCCCAGCCAATTCTCCGACTTTGAAAGTTTTATTAATCAAGTTATCGGCGTTAAAAATAAGAGTGCGGCAAATAACTCCAGTAATGGCAATAATAGCGATCCGTTTCGTTCCCCCAGAACAAAAGTTGCCTACACAGTTAACACTCCACCTCGGACAACGCGTCGAGATATAGAAGCCAGATTAACACTTCCACTAGAAAAAGCTTATCAAGGTGGTAATGAACGGATTCGTTTGGAAGATGGGCGATCGCTAGAAGTTAATATGCCTCCAGGGATGGTAACAGGTCAAACTATTCGTTTGCGGAACCAAGGCGTTGGTGGTGGCGATCTATACTTAAAAATTACCGTTGAACCTCATCCATTATTTAAGTTAGAAGGTTTAAATATCGTCTGCCAAGTACCTGTTACTCCCAGTGAAGCAGTTTTAGGAGGACAGGTAGAAGCACCTACTCTTGATGGCCCTGTGAAAATGACCACCCCTCCCGGAGTTAGGTCTGGTCAAAAATTTCGACTAGGGAATAAAGGCTATCCCAGTGATGACGGTAAACGTGGCGATCAATTAGTAGAAATCCAAATAGTTACACCGAAAAATATTAGTCAAGAAGAACGAGAACTTTACGAAAAGTTACGGCAAGTTGAAACCTTTAAACCCCGTGCTGATTTAATCCGTTAGGGATAAAGTATGAATCTTAATAAAACGTGAGTTCGACGGAACTAATAAATACAAGAGTGAGAATGCGCCCGACAGTTGTGACAAAGATTAATTGGTGTGGAATCGATAAAGGTAGTTGAGCAAATTCATACATAGCAAGCTTTTTGTGCTTTCCTATCCGTCGAACTCACATGAGGTTAACATCTTATGCACGGTTTTGTAGCCGAGTCAGGAGGGTGACTTCCTCGCTTAGGCATCCATCTAGCAAGTGCCAAAATATTTTCGCTACTTCTCGGTAAGTTTTTTACATTTTATCTACAATGACGCTTTAATCAGCTTTTTAGGGAACACTAAACCACAGTGTAACAAAACGGTAGTGACAAAACGCTATCTTATATCGTTTGTTTAAACCTTTTAGATTCATTTTTCCACAAGCTAGACAGAGCCGTTTTTGTCAACAGAATATTGGGCGATCGCTCCCCGTTGCGATTGGCATTATCACTTCAATTGTAGTTTTGTTGCTTTGGCAGAATTTACTAATATATCAGCACACTGAGATTACCCATTTAATTGCTCAGGAGGCGACGGCTGTTAAAACTGGGTTAAGCAGCCGACTTGACCGCCGCATTCTCGCCTTAGAACGGATGGCGAAGCGGTGGGAAGTCAGTGGAGGTACTCTTCGGCCAGTATGGGAAGTTGATGCAGCCACTTATTTGAAGGATATTAAAGGATATCAGGCGATCGAGTGGGTTGATTCCACTGCTCATGTCCGTTGGATTGCTCCTCTAAAAGGGAATGAATCGACGCTCAATCTAGACCTGAGCCAGAGTGCCCAACGACGAACTGCACTCTTAACCGCTCGCAATTTAAGGCAAACAACCTTGACTCGCACCCTAGAACTGACACAAGGTGGCAAGGGCTTTTTGGTATGTGTTCCTTTGTATGTTGGGGAACGTTTCGATGGCTACCTTGTTGGAGTTTTCCAAATACAATCACTTCTTGATCGCATCCTACCAGAACAAGTTATTCAGAATTATCAGATTGCAATTTTTGATGAGGATGAACTCATCTACAGGCATGGATCTGCGTCTCTAGCAACTTTGAGTTGGACACAGAAGCTAACTATTAATCTGCATGGCATTAGTTGGCAAGTTCAGATTATCCCTAGTTCAGCTTTCTTACAACAAAAGCGATCGCTACTTCCGAGCCTTGTCCTGATTGGAGGTCTTTTCATCGCTTGGTCTTTAGCGTTGGCTCTGTATTTTGCTCAATCCGCTAAACGGCGTAGTCGCCGTATTGAGTTGATCAACCAGAAACTCGATCTCAAAATATCTGAACTTCAGCTAACAGAGATTAATCTCCAGTCAACTATGACACTCCAGCAAGCCATCTTTGATAGTGCCAACTACACCATTATCTCCACTGACACCAATGGCACGATTTGCACCTTTAATGCGGCGGCTGAACAATGGTTAGGATATACTGCTGCTGAAGTGATTGGCAAAACAACTCCTGCCATCTTTCACAACCCGGATGAAGTTGTGCAACGAGCCGCAGAACTATCACAAGAACTCAATCGTCAAATTGCACCAGGGTTTGAGGTTTTTGTTGCGAAAGCACATCTGGGACAAATTGATGAGCGGGAATGGACATACATTGCTAAAGATGGTTCTCGCTTTCCAGTACTGTTGTCGGTAACTGCACTGTACGACCGGACAAGTAACCTGAACGGATTTCTAGGTATTGGCACTAACATCACAAGGCGTAAACAAGCTGAACAGTCGCTACAAAAAACGCTACGTGAATTGGAATTTCAGAAATTTGCCCTCGACCAGTCAGCGATCGTTGCAGTCACAGATCATCGCGGAATCATTACCTACGTTAATGATAAGTTCTGTGAACTCTCCCAATACACGAGAGAGGAATTGATTGGACAAACCCATCGATTAATCAAATCTGACTATCATCCACCCGCTTTCTTTAAGCAACTCTGGTCAACAATCGCTACTGGTAAGGTTTGGCGAGGAGAAATTCAAAACCGAGCAAAAGACGGTTCTTCTTATTGGGTTGATACGACGATTGTGCCCTGCCTAGATGATAATGGCAAATCCTTCAAGTATTTAGCAATCCGTTTTGATATCACTCCAATCAAAAAAGCAAAAGAGGAACTGAAAGAAAGCGAAGCAGCTATAAGATCGTTGCATGAAATTACATCTGCCCACTATCTTAATTTTGAGTTGCGCCTTCAAAAGCTACTCACGATGGGATGCCAAGTATTTAATCTGGAGTTTGGGATTTTGGGGCGGGTAGAAAATAGCCGCTATGAAGTGATGGCTGCTCAATCGCCCAATAATACCCTGAATAAAGGCGATATTTTTGATATTAAACAGACTCTATGCAGTGAAGTTTTAGATACAAATGAACCTCTCACGATTGAACATACAGGAGCTTCTAGATGGCATAACCATGCCGCTTACACTGCATTTGGCATGGAGTCTTACATTGGAACGCGAGTTTTAGTCAGAGATCAAGTTTATAGTACCCTCAGTTTCTCTAGCTATGCTCCTCGTACAGAACAATTCAAATCTGGTCATAAAGAACTGCTCAAGCTAATGGCGCAGTGGATTAGGAGCGAAATCGAGCGCCAGCAGGCAGAGGAGATATTACAAAAGGAACGAGAGTTCCTCAAAGTTCTGCTGGACAATGTGGGAGCAGGGATCGTGGCTTGTAATGCTGATGGCATTTTGACGCTTTCCAACCGAACCTTACAGGAGTGGCACAATTTACCAGAACAACTCATCTCAGCAGAAGAATGGGTGCAGTGCTACGATCTTTATTTGGCTGATGGTAAAACTCCGATGCCAAAGGAGGATAGTCCACTATTTCGAGCTTTGCAAGGAGAGCGAGTCCATGATCTAGAAATGGTGATGATTCCAAAGTATGGGTCAGCACGGACCTTAATCGCAGGTGGACAAGCCATTATCGATGCTCAGGGGCGACAATTAGGTGCAATTTGTGTCCTAAATGATATTAGCGATCGCAAAGCCCTTAAGCAGGAACTAGCCCAAAAACAACAGCTACTAGACGCATTTATTGCTAGTGCGCCTGTTGGCATCACGCTGCTTGATAGCCAATTACGTTTTCTGGTGATCAATGAAGGATTGGCAGAAATTAATGGAGTCTCCGCAGCCGAGCATTTCGGCAAAACACCACGGGAAATTGTCCCTGATTTGGCACCCCAGCAGGAGCAAATATTCCAGCACGTTTTGACTACTGGGGAATCTGTTCTCGATTTTGAAGTTAGTGGAAAAACTGCCAAATTTCCAGGTGTAGAGCGAACTTGGTTAGCTTCTTACTTTCCCATTCAATCTGGAACAAGCCAGCCGATAGGAATTGGAATTATTTTTGTCGAAATTACCGATCGCAAACGAGCCGAGTCAGCCCTACGGGAAAGTGAAGAACGCTGGAAATATGCTCTCGAAGGAAATGGTGACGGGATTTGGGACTGGAATGCCCAAACTAATAAGGTATTTTTCTCTCGACGCTGGAAGGAGATGTTGGGATTTGCCGACGATGAAATTGGCAATGATTTAAGCGAATGGGACAAGCGAGTTCATCCTGAAGATAAAGCCAGGGTAGACATCGAGATTGAAAAGCATTTTCGAGGGGAAGTTCCACAGTATGTCAGTGAACACCGCCTTTTGTGTAAGGACGGTACATACAAGTGGATTTTGGATCGCGGCTTGGTTATGAAGCGCAATGAAGACGGTAGTCCTTTGCGGCTACTGGGAACTCATACTGATATCAGCGATCGCAAACGAACCGAAGCGGAATTGCAGCAAATGAGTACTGCCCTGGAAAACGCAGTATCAGGGATGTCAAGAATTGATGCACAGGGACGTTACATCGCTGTTAACCGAGTCTACGCTATCATTGCAGGCTATCAACCTGAAGAAATGTTAGGGATGGAGTGGCAACAAATCGTTTATCCTGACGATATTAAACATATGATAGATGCCTATCATCAAATGCTCAGGGATGGCAGAGTAGAAGCTGAAGCCAGAGGAATTAAAAAAGACGGGACTATTTTTTATAAGCAGGTTGTGATGATCTCTGCTTACGATGAACAGCAGCAATTTGTTGGGCACCACTGCTTCATGAAAGATATCACCGATCGCAAGCAGACTCAAGAAGCGCTAAAACAGCAGCTTCGACAAACCGTTCTGCTTAAACAAATCACTCAGCAAATTCGTCAAAGCCTTGACACCAAAAAAATCTTTCAGACGGCTGTCATTCAAATTGGACAATTATTTCAAGTAGATCGCTGTACAATTCACTCTTACATTAGCGACTCCAGTCTGCAAATTCCCGCAGTGGCCGAGTATGTTGTTCCTAGTTACAGCTCCATGCTGAAATTTGAGCTTCCCATCGCTGGCAATCTTCATGCCGAGAAAATCATCGCACAGGATGAGGCGATCGCTTCAAATGATGTGTACGCCGACCCTTTACTCCAAGGAATGCAAACAGTTTGTCGAAACCTGGACTTAAAGTCCATGTTAGCAGTCCGCACCTCCTATCAAGGAAAAACAAATGGGATCATCGGAATCCAACAGTGTAGCCATTTTCGCCAATGGACTCTAGAAGAAATTGAATTATTGGAAGCAGTTGCAGCGCAAGTGGGTATCGCCTTGGCACAGGCGTACTTGTTAGAACAAGAAACTATGCAACTAGAAGAACTCACCTGGAAAAACTGGGCCTTGAAGCAGGCAAAACTGGAAGCAGAAGCTGCAAATCGGGCCAAAAGTGAATTTTTGGCCATGATGAGCCACGAAATTCGTACTCCAATGAATGCCATTATCGGGATGACAGGGCTGCTGCTAGATATGGGACTCGCTCCCGAACAACAGGATTTTGTAGAAATTATCCGCAGTAGCAGTGATTCCTTGCTGACTATCATTAATGATATTTTGGACTTCTCTAAGATTGAGTCCGGTAAATTAGATTTAGAGGAACATCCTTTCAACCTCCGCTATTGCATAGAAGAAGCTTTAGATTTATTAGCTCCTCAAGCTGCTGTTAAAAATCTAAATTTAGCTTACCTAATTGATGCCCAAACCCCAAGCACCATCGTCAAAGATGTGACGCGAGTCCGACAAATTCTAGTCAATTTGATCGGTAATGCCATCAAATTCACCGTAGTTGGAGAAATTGTAATTTCTGTAACGGTCAAACAAGTAATCAGCAAAGACGAATACGAAATTCAATTTGCTGTTAAAGATACAGGCATTGGCATACCCCAAGAACGGATGGAGCGACTATTTAAGCCTTTTAGCCAAGTCGATACCTCAATAACTCGCCAATATGGCGGTACTGGATTGGGTTTAGCAATTAGTAAGCGCTTATGTGAAATGATGGGTGGCAGCGTGTGGGTTGAGAGTTTTGTGGGAGTTGGCTCAACATTTTATTTCACACTACTAGCTCACTCAACTTCTAGTAGCGAAAA
This sequence comes from Nostoc sp. JL23, assembly GCF_017115065.1. NCBI lineage: Bacteria > Bacillati > Cyanobacteriota > Cyanophyceae > Nostocales > Nostocaceae > Nostoc > Nostoc sp. JL23. The sequence continues at coordinate 91,416 of NZ_JABXKN010000111.1, read as the reverse complement.
CATTGACCTTGGGGTTGTTCAACCAAATTTAATCGGAAAACGCCTGTTAGTGGTCGATGACAATGCTACTAACCGACAATTGATTAGCCTACAAGCCGCTAATTGGGGAATGTTGGTTCACTCACTGGAGTCAGGTTTGTCAGCTTTGGAATTGATTAATTCAGGTGAACAATTTGATATCGCCGTTTTAGATATGCGGATGCCAGAGATGAACGGTTTAACTCTGGCAGGACAGATTCACTCCTTAGCAAGCTGTCAAAACCTACCTTTAGTAATGCTGAGTGACGTTGAAAGATTAATCCAGAAAGAGCATGAAGAAAAACTAGGCTTAGTTTCTATCTTAACTAAACCAATAAAGCGATCGCAGCTTTATAACATATTCGTCCATACCTTATACAACGAAAAATTTTTTCTATCACCAACAAAATCATTTCCACCAGCATTTTATTCTCAGTTGAGTCAAAAGCTGCCATTGCGAATTCTCTTAGTGGAAGATGTTTCTTTAAATCAGAAGGTAGCGCTACTCATGTTAGAGCGGATAGGCTATCGTGCTGACACTGCGAATAATGGATTAGAAGTGCTGTTAGCTTTACGCCAACAATCCTATGATTTAGTCTTCATGGATGTGCAAATGCCAGAAATGGACGGGTTGGAAGCTACTCGGAGAATTTGCCAGGAATGGCCAGACAACAGCCGACCTTGGATTATTGCCATGACCGCTCATGCTATGCAAGGCGACAGAGAGGAATGCCTTAGTGCCGGGATGAATGATTACATCAGCAAACCTATCCGTATGGAAGCTCTCGTCCAAGCTTTCAAAAACTATCAAATTTTGCAGCCATCAGCTAATGAAAATCAAGACTTAAAGGTTTTTGTTAAAAAAGATGAGCAAGGTTCTCAATCGGAAATAGAACAACAAGTAATCCTAGCTCCAGCGATCGATGCCGAAACCTTTCAAGCCTTAAAAGATATGGTAGGTGATACTGAAATTTTGGTAGAGTTTATTGATAACTATTTAGAAGATGCGCCACAAAGGTTATTGGCTATTCATAACGCAATTGACAAAAAAGATGCTACTGAGCTTCATAGTGTTGCTCATTCCCTGAAATCTTTGAGTGTGACTATCGGCGCTATGCCTTTTGCCGAACTGTGCCAAGAATTAGAAACGATGGGTCGTACTGGTACTACACTCAGTGCTTCTACTCTAGTTCCAGAACTTGAAACAGAGTATCAAAGGGTAAAAGCTGCTTTAGTATTACAACATCCTAATAGGTAAAATGATTAATTACGATTTTCAAAATAACCCACCTTTAGTTCTTGTTGTCGATGATGAGAGAGGCTTACGATTAGTACTGCATCGAGCTATGGAGAAAGAAGGATATCGAGTTACCGAAGCATGTAACGGTCAACATTGTTTAGATATTTGTCAACAGCAAGTGCCAGATCTAATTTTGTTAGATGCGATGATGCCAGGCTTGGACGGCTTCAGTTGTTGTGCTCAGATGCAAACGCTTCTAGGTGATAATTGTCCGCCGATTTTAATGATTACTTCTCTCGACGATCAAGAATCTGTTGACCGAGCTTTTGAAGCTGGTGCAACAGACTACATCACAAAACCAATCGATTGGAGTCTACTTAGTCAGCGAGTCAATCGCTTGCTGACATCAAGAGGGGGGATAGCAGAACTGCAACAAAAGATTCAACGAGAATGCTTACTGACAGCACAGATGGAAGTTGCAAATCGCGATTTGCAACGCCTCACTTCTATAGATAGCGTAACTAAAATTGCTAATCGTTACTACTTTGATGAATATTTAGAACGCGAATGGAAGCGCTTGCAAAAGTATAAATTATCTCTTTCTTTGATTTTGATGTGTGTTCACTTTCCCAAGGCTAATGATGAGTATCAAGCTAGAGATGGATATATGCGCCAAATTGCTGACACTCTAAGTAAATCCAAGCGGCGGGGAGCGGATTTTATAGCCAGTTTTGATGTTGACAAATTCGCTATAGTTTTGCCAAATACTCAGGCTGAAGAAGCTTTGCAGATTGCAGACAATATTCTGTCTTCTGTAAAATCTATTAACATAGCCAATGATAATTCCAAAACGGACGAAGTTATCAACTTCAGCTTAGGTGTGACAAGTGTTATTCCTAGCTTGGAACTATCTCTAAATAAGCTAATTAGCATAGCAGAAAAAGCTCTTTTACAAGCAAAATTACCTTCAGGCGATCACATTGTTATTTTAAACCCACATTCCGCACTTCAATTTGAAGTATAAAGAAATGAGAGTTAATAAAAATGCAAAATGCCAGCCCACAGAATTTTTACCCGATTTCACTAATCCTTTAAATACAAGAGTGACAATGCGTCCGACAGTTGTGACAAACATTAATTAGTACTGCGTAACGCTTCTAACTTGAGTTTTTGCAGTTCTTCCTCAAGGCGCTGGAGTTCATCTATCATCTGCTGAAACGCTTGCGCTTCATGCACCACAATCTCAGGTTTCCCATTTACCGTTAGTACAAGCGGGGACTTTGTTGCCTTGATCTTCTCTACGTAATCTTTGGCATTGCGCTTGAAGTCGGTAAGAGTTTGAATATTTTCGAGATTAATTTTGATGTGCATCGCATCTAATTAAATGCTTTATTAAGATATCTTATCAAATGCTAGACCTGCTGTGTCTTCTCCAATTCATAAAGGATTTAAAATATAAAAAATATCTTTGAGCAAAGTGACTCAAACAGATGTGAATCAAAACGGGGCAATGCCACAAAGCAGCGAACCAACTTATTACTCCCTGCTAGGACTGCATCCCTGGGCATCGGTAATTGACATTCGTCGTGCTTATCGGCAACTGAGCAAACTCTATCATCCTGATACTACAGACTTGCCCACTGCGATCGCCACTCCCAAATTTCAGCAAATCAACGAAGCCTACGCCACCCTTAGCCATCCAGAACGGCGGTTAAGCTACGATTTAAAAATTGGCTATTCCCGTTTTGGAGTAATTCAACCACCCCCTGATTTGAATCATCCCGTTTCGCATTCTCATGACTGGTCAAAATCAGCTTACCTCGATGCGAGCGATCGCCCCTTATCATCTGGCGAAATCTTTGCTTTATTTATGCTGGTGTTAACATTTGTAGGTTGTCTCTTATTAGCAGTTGCCATTGGCTTAACTCGTGGCGAGGCTGCAATCCATTCCCATTTGCTGCAACCAACTACATCTGTACAACAGCAGATTATCTATATTTCGCAACTAATTACCTATCTGATCATTAAAAATTAAACAATTCCCTAATCCGAAATCTAAAATTCCTATGGTTCTTCTTCCCTCTGATACTCCCCTATATAATCATCCCCTGCCACAAATTGAGCAGTGGCTAAAAGACCAAGGCTGTCAACAAGACGAAACACAAAGGCATTGCTGGCGTGTACAGCGACCTAGTTGGCAAGCTGAATTATGGCTTGATGTTGAGCAAATCGTCGTCCGATATGTCCAATCTGGGGAAAATGGACAAGATATCCAACGCTCATTCAAGTATTCTCTTAGTCGGGATGATGTAGAACAAGCTGTCTTTTCTGGGCCATAAGGAAGTGCTTATGTACTATTGGTAGAGCTTCCAATGAGCCTGTTACAGGGCAGCAACCCTGTAACGGGAATTATGTATCAGACTTTGTTACCAATTGCTTTAGGAGTAAGTTGGCTACAAATTTCCAGTAGTCTATTAACAGCACGCGTAGCTGAAAAGTTTTCCGCAACGTATTGGCTGGACTGAAAACCCCGGTTAATTGCTTCGTCTGGATTATCTAAGCAGTCTCGCATACATTTGGCTAATTCTTCTGCATCTTCATTTTCAAAAAATAAGCTGTGCGGCCCTGCCACTTCTGACAATCCTCCCATTTTTGAGACAATCGAGCAGGTTTGAACGCTAGAGGCTTCTTGCACTACGTAAGGTGCTGGATCTTGCCAACGAGATGGAGCAATTAAAGCCAAAGCATCTTGAACTTTTAGAAGTACTTCTTTTTGAGGAACTTTACCTAAAAAATTAACTTTGTTGGCAATTCCTAAATCAGACGTTAACTGTTTTAATTCCTGAGATTGTTCGCCATCGCCAATAATAGTAATTTTAAATTCTTTATTTTCATCTTGTAAAATCCGCGTTGCTTTTAATAAAATATCTACACCTTTGTCTGTAGCTAATCTACCGACAAAAATAAAATTATATGGCTGAGATAAATTTTCTAAAGTTTTAAGCTGGTTTTCCGACTTGATTTCAATGGGATTATATAACGTATCAACTGGCCAAGGAAAAGCAGAAGATGCTCCTAAAAAGTTACTACAAGCTGTATGATAATCGGCTAATAAGGCAGTAGAAAGCCGGGTGATTAGGCGTGCCCATTTGATAAAAGTGTGTAATTTCCACTTTAATGGATAATTAGCTTTCGGCAATGTGTGTTTAAATTCAGCTTTTAAACGTTGCGTCAACTTCATCTGTTCATAACTAGTATGAGTAGATTGATAAAGGGAATAATGGTATTTAATAATTATCTTTTTTTGCAAGGCTTTACATAATAAAGTAAACAATAAGTCATTAGAATTCATGTGTACTATATCTGCCCAAACAATATAACTAAACCATTTGGCGATATTATCTTGTCTGGTAGAAATAGTTTTAACTTCAATTAATCTAGCTTCCAACTCAGGAATAATAGAATAAATGTAAGTTAAAACTCCACTAATTTCATTGTCGTAATGACGGTGTTGAATTAATATTTTCATACATCCGGTATGGGAAATTTTGTATTTATGGGACTTGTGGTTGAGCATAACTATGAAACAAGTATTTCACTTTGCTCAGAATCAACTTGGTGTCTAAGAGGATGTTTGAAAAGTCCTCTTGTTGGTAGCAAAACGTTCTAAATACCCCTAAATCCCCCGATAAATTGGGGGACTTTAATTCCGGTTCCCCCCTTAAAAAGCTACGGTGTATACACAAGTAGAGTTGGGAATCAAATGGACAGAAAAGAACGGATCTACTTATATGCAGAAAGTTGGGAAAAGGACTTTTCCCGATAGTTATAGTTATATAATTCCCGCAGATGCTGCTAAAGTACCATTCTCTTCGCCACGGGCTAAAAGTTTAGTTTGACAGTAACGGGTAAAATTAGCATCAATTTGAAATACCTGCCGAGCAGCCTGAGTGTTACCCAAACAGGAACCAAAAGCCATTATCCCCGGCTTGACTTCGTAGCGTCTACTCGCCGCTTGATTCGATTTTTGACGATTGCTCCAAATTCAATGCGTTGAGTGCAATCCGTCGCAGCAATCACAAATTTTATGGAGCATGACTAGTACCGCAAAGCGGAATTAAAAATTAAAAATTAAAAATGAATACTTTCAATACTAAAAATAATTTGTAATGTCTACTTTAATCATATATTTTCTGTGTGCGATCGCGCATTGGGAGTCAAAGTAATTAAATCGTCAATATTGCGCTTCATTGTTTCACAAATTGCATCTAATGGTAAATCATTAGCGTCATAACCAAAGGGGTTTTCTATCTCTAAGCCAATGGCTTCAATGCCAAACAAAGTAAACCCAACCAAAGCAGAAACTAAACCTGTCCACCAACCGAGACTGTCTACTATTTGAAATGGTAGCAAAAAGCAATATAATATCAGTAATTGCTTCAAATGAATAGCATAAGCAAGCGGCATAGGTGTTTTTAAAATACGTTCGCAAGCACCTAAATTATCCACAAGACTATTCAATAATTCTTGCAGAGATGTTAGCTGGTAGCTATTAAGGCAATTACGATCGTACTGTTGCTGTAAATAATCTCCTATCCAAAAGGCTACCTCTATAGGAGGATTATTCATAATCTTCAGTTTTATGTACTTAGTAGATGGCATTAAGTCTTTTAACTCGCTATTGACAGCTTCTCCTCGCAAATGTAGTTTAGTTGTTACAGCAAACGCTACCAATAAGTTTAATGCCGTAATTTTATTGTCTTTATCTTCTGGTGAAATTTCATCAACTGATACCCAAATTTGCCTCGCTAAATTTCGGACGTTATTTACTATAGAACCCCAGCATTTTCTCCCTTCCCAAAATCGCTCATAAGCAGTATTTGTACGAAATACAAGTAACAAACCTAAAACAATACTAGGAATCACATTTACTAAAATAGGCTGGGATACAGGTTTTTCAAAATAGTGAAGCAGAGAAATTAAAAATCCGAAAGCTCCACACCATAAAACATGTTTGAAAATTGCTTTCATTACTGAACCTTTAGGTTGTAATGCTGTGCGGAACCATTTGATTTTTTCGTTCATCATGTATTCACCCTAATAAAATATTTATTGAACCGATATGTTCAGTATTTGTTAGCTTAAAAACAAGCATTATAAAAAATGTATAGACATAACTTATTTGGTTATGTCTTTTTTATTGTCATTAGTCTCAAAACGTTGAATTTCAATCAAATAACCATCAGGATCGCGGAAAAAGCAATGGTAAATATTGTACTTTTCATTTAGTGTAGGTGGCTTTTCAAATTTGACGCCACGTTCTTTGAGATATTCAAACCATTCATCCACCTGTTGTGTTACTAGAGTAAAAATAACACTTGATTGCTTATCGGTTGGAGGACTTAATTTTTCGCTTGCTTGACACAATCCTAAGTATCCAGAACCACTAACAGTATAAATTCGGCAGGTTCCTTGGTCAAGCCATAACTTCAAACCTAGTTTTTGTTCGTAGAATTCTGTAGATACATGGAGGTTATGGGTAGAAAAGAAGGTAATTTGCTGCTCTATTTGCGGATGAGTAGACATAAAACACATTTGAGTATATACCCTAACGACATCGGGCGATCGCAGATGTAAGAATTGATTGATGTTAGAAACCTGTTACTGCTCCAGAATGCCTTAAGTGCATCTGGAGTTTCTTTTTGGAATAAACCCATTAAAATTTTCCCAATCATCCTGATATGCCAAAATATGACTGAATAAGGATGCATACTGAATTATCTATATTTAACACGGGCATCACTTATTGATGTACCCTTCCTACCAAACAACTCTCGCAAAACAGCCTCAGCTTATCTGGGGCTGTTTTGCGTTACTTCTCACAGAGAAGGTGTGTAAATGAGAATCCTCAAACACTTTTATCTGTATTTGAGTGTATACCCTGATGACGTAGGATTTTCTCAGGGTGAAAATTTGGTATAGGTAAATGCGTATCTTTCCTGACTCCAGATTTGCCACAAACACTTCTGGAGTTTTTTCATTACTGGAGTTTGAAATCAGCAGTTTCGCACCGGAAACTAGTCTCAACTCAAGTGAATATTTGATTTTTCTATAGATTGCTAGAATGAAAAAGCAAAATAGTACTTGAATAAGTAAGAAGTACAATTGATATTTTGTAAACTTAGTCATAAAAGTCAGTCTTTACAATCAAGACAAAATAGTTAAGCGATCGCACTTCCAATTTTGACTAAATCAAAGTGCAATCGCACTAAATATAAATGTTTATTTCGTTGTATACGTCACAAAAATATCCTTTTTCATTTCAACCTCTGCTGGGGCATCTGGATTATAAGCTGGTGATAATAAAAAACTAGCAAACGACGGTAAAGGAACTCCAGTTTTAGAACTACATGAGGGATAAAATAATGTGTAAAATGGCTCGGCGACAGAAGGAGTACTAAGTTTAACATCCATCGCAGTTGCTAAAGCCTTAGCGCGGCTTTGAGCATCTTTCATCGCTGATTGATAAACTGAACTCTGCAAAGCCTGACAGTCATTTACTGCATACTCAACACCCACACTCTTGACAGAAAGGTTTTCAATCTGGCTCGTGGACTTGTTCGCTGTAGCAACAATTTCTTGAACGCGATCGCGCGTTGGTTTTTCTAGTCTCACCAATATCTTGGCGTTATTTTCACTGGCATTAGGGTTAATTTGCACTTGAATTTTATCAGCCCTAATGCCTTTAGCAACTAAGCTATCCACTACAGGCTGAAGAGTTGCTTTAGTTAGGGATTTTTTGTTTGGTAAAGGTTCTGCTGCTGTTTTGTAATTAAAAACTAAAGTTGGTGAGGCAGCCCGGTCTTGTTGTTCCGACAAAGAGGGACTGCCGAACCCGGAGGGTGAGGATATGCGGCGGGTTTCGGGTAGAGATGATGGTTGCGTTTGTAACTCATCATTGCTACCCCCACTACTGAATACCAACTCAATATCCGCTGTATCTGCTGGCACTCTTACTACCCCTTGACCTATTACCATTAATGAATGGCGATCGCTTGCTGGTGGGTAAAACAACTGGGCATTAGTGACTTTAGGTGTTAATGCTTCCACCCCGACAGTCACGGAAATACTTAGCATTAGAGCAGTTATTTTTCTCATATCCTGGGAATATCCTTTTAACTTAGTAATTGTCAAATTTTACACCTCAAGAGGAATCTACTTAAAAAAATATTGAGCTAATCCCACGACTAAAGGCTGTGGGATTAGCTCAAAAATTCAAAATTCACTGCGGGCGTTATGATATCTCAGCAGAGAGCCAAATCTCGTTAGAACTATTAACCAAACCAGTGAGAAGGTTCACAAGCGGGTTGAACTGTTTCACAAACACGATGGCTAATCCAATCTGACTTTTCTTGAACAATTAGACAAATACCTTGGTGAATCAAATTCTGTAAATGTAGTTGCTGTTCTAAGGGTTTACGAGGCAATTTATAATAAGCCAAGCTTCCTGGTTCAGCCTCTGCTGGAATCTGTTCATCAGACATGACGCTGTAAAAGGAGGGAATGCGGTTGAGAACGAAAGTAATTAGCTCTTGGCGTAAATCAGGAATCGCAAAGGCTTGTTGATATGGATGGGATGGATATGTATTCAAAATACTTTCAATTTCTCCCACTATTGATTGTTTTGTTAAATTTACTACCGTTTTCATGATTTTTAAACTCCTTTTTTACTCAAGTCAATACTTGGTGGAGAAAATAATTTTTTTAGATGGCAATGTCTTAATTAAAATCAGTTAACTTACTTTTAACTGATAGCTGCAATCTCCCTGAAACTAGCTTCTTATCTTGGTAAAATCTCAGACATTTGGCTTTGCTTATTTTAGTTAAAGTTTATACTGCCTCACAGCCTGACTTATTAAAACAGCGTCCAATCAGCTGGTAATTTACCGACATTTTATATTTATAATCCTAATTATTTAAAATTTCTGCCATTTTGGGATAAATCTACATAAAACGCAGCATTAATGCTAGGGGATCAAAATTAACAATAATCAAACAACTTGAATTAGGAACAAGTTTTTCATAAAGTTAAGCGTTTAGGGTAATTGACATCACTTTTTAGGTTTGCGACAAAATTTGCTATTTCATCTAAAAAACTTATCTGTTGCACTTTGATTTAGTCAGTTATAAAAATACCGACTCACTATAGTGCAAAATCAGTCTAGCGACAGATGAAATGATCAGGTGAAAACGTTAAAAAAGTTCATATTATCAAAAGGTAGATGACGTAACTGATTATTAATTTCATCAGCCGCAGCTAATCCAGAAAGCATCGCACCTTCTACAAGATTGCCGCCACACCAATCACCACAGCAAACTAAAGGTAAGGGAGTTTCGGTAGACAAAAAAGCTTCGTGCCAAGGACGGCTAGGAAAGGCGTAACGCCAACGATGTACTTGCATCCATTCGGGAGTATTCAGCCAAGGAAGGGACAGAGATTCAGCTGCTCGTTGCAACATATATTGTCCGGCAGGTTGTAAATCCTGTGATTCTAGATGACGTTGGGCAAAATCAGCGCTACTTTGCACCACGAAATGTGGTTGTTGAGGGTTAGGACGCTTGCTACTGTCTAAACCAATCCATGCTAAATCAGCATCATTCACAAAAGTTCCGGCTTTCCACTGAGGGAGGGGTTGAGATGTGAGAAGATATCCAGCGATCGCACTAATCGAAGGATAAAATTCTACAGAACGCAAGTTATCAAGAAAAACTGCATCCAATCCACTTTCACTCAAAGGTTCCAACAGCATCACAGCTTGGGGTGCAGGAATGGCGACAACTATAGCTTTTGCAGTTAATTCTTCATTGCTAGATTCCAGAGTCAGACGCCAGCTATTTTCGGGAGTTTGAGTAATAGCGATAACACGCTGATTCAGTAATATTTCTAAACCTGGGGCGAGGGATTTAGCGATCGCACTCATTCCCCCAGGTGCAACATAACGCGGACTGCGGTTTTTGGGTTCAGATAAAGGAACACCTGCTGTGAGTTCGTAAACCTCCTCTGTCCAAACTTCTAGGATATGGCGCGATCGCAATATCTCCACAAAACGTCCCAACAATTCACCCTTTGGCTTCAGGTAACAAGCCCCATGATCCGCCAAAGTTCCATGCAAGCGGCGTGTAGCTAGTCTTCCTCCCAAACCACGCGACTTTTCCACTACTACCACCGAATATCCAGCTTGACTTAGCTGCTGGGCGCAGACTAAACCGGTAATTCCGGCACCAATCACTGCAATATCAGTCATGAGTCAATAGTCCCTAGTTAATTATGGTCATTAGTTATTGGTTATTATCAAAGGACAAAATTACTACTAATGACTGCTGAAAGCTAATAGTAGAATAAGGTACAGAAAGCTGCACGGAAGGGAGGAAGGGAAATTGGATGAAATGAGGGCGGCGCTAGAGTTAGCGACCGAAGAAGAATTGCAAGATTTAACGGCAATTCTATTTAGTCGTAAGTTCAATCCCTTAGACTATGTACACACACCCGAACCCATCGAAGTGCAAAGCCAAGACCGCAAAGCTTGGTTAGATGCACTAGAGGGCCGCTTTCGTTTTTTGGCGGCAGATGGGATGACAGTATTACGGGGACGTACAGGCCAAGTAACTTACCGACAAGCGTTAGTTCAAGTATGTAAGTATCTAAAAATTCCCTATTCTCATCAGCTGGCAACTATTGATTTAGAAGCAGAAGTATTTTTGCATCTACTAGGACAGGTGTGGAAAAAATTACCGGAACAGGAAAAGCAAAAATTGACTGTACAGGTGCAGCGTCAGCTGCTCAAATCAGAACTAAAACAACCCCTACCACTTTTATTACAACGTGACCCATTGGGTTTACTTTTCAAAGGCGGTAGTGCGATCGCGGTTACTTCTCTTCTTCAGCCACTTGTACTGAAGCAAATTGCCCGTCAATTTGCCATCCACTTTGCTACTTATGAAGTAGCCAAACAAGCGGCGATTACAGGCACAGAAGCAGCTGCAACGCAATTTCAAAGTTATGTAACGATGCAAATGGCGCAACGGGGTATGACAGTAAGTGCAGCTCGTTATGGGGCAGCCCGCACGATGTTTGCCGTAATTGGCCCAATGATGTGGACTTGGTTTATTGCGGATTTAGGCTGGAGAGCGATCGCTACTAACTATGGTCGAATTATTCCTACCATCTTCGCCTTAGCTCAAATTCGCCTCACTCGTGAGGAATGTTGGGAGCCAGCTTGAACAAAGTTTTTAACTATTTCAAGTCTCGTTGGCAATCTTCTTGGAACTACTCTCTATGGGCACTGTTAATCTTCCCATTGAGTCCTTTAGTAGGGGCTGTGACTGTAGGTTTTGTCTCATTAATAACTTGGCTGAAACAATCCCGCAAAATTAATCACCGCCCCCTTAACTGGGGATTTGCCCTGTTGAGTGTATTACTGATCGTGAGTGCTGGGTTTGCCCAGGACAAAACAGCAGCTTTCCTCGGCTTATTTAATTTATTACCATTCTTTTTACTTTTCGCTGCCCATAGCGCTCTGATTCAAACATTTGCCCAATTGCGGCAAATGGCTTGGGCTTTAGCGATCGGTTCCATGCCAGTAGCAATTATGGGCTTGGGACAATTATTTTTAGGCTGGAGTTTCAAGTTCCAGTTTGTGTGGGTTGTGTTTAGTTGGACAATCAGACCAGGCGGAAACCCACCAGGTCGTATCGCTTCACTTTTCTTGCACGCTAATACCTTCGCAGCTTATCTAGTAATAGTTTTCATCCTTAGTCTAGGGTTATGGATCGAACAATGGCGATTAGGGATGAGTTATTGGGGATTGAGCATCAGAGGCAGAGGGGCAGAGGGGCAGAGGGGCAGAGGGGAAAGACTTACTGCACCACACTCTCCAGTTGCCTTTATCTTCCTAACCGTGGCAGTGATTACAAATTTCATTGCCTTAATTTTCACCAACTCGCGTAATGGGTGGACGATCGCTATTTTTGCCTGTTTAGCTTATGCACTCTACCAAGGTTGGCGCATTCTTGTAGGTAGCGTTGCTGCAATCGTTTCTAGTGTGTTTTTGGCAGCTTTTGCTCCCTCAACAATCGCTCACATTTTTCGCTGGGTAGTTCCTGCCTTCTTTTGGGCAAGGTTAAATGACGATATGTATCCAGATAGACCAGTCGCTTTAATGCGAAAAACTCAGTGGGAGTTTGCCTGGTCTTTAGCTCAACAACATCCTTTGACTGGTTGGGGGTTACGTAGTTTTAGTACACTTTACCAAGCAAAGATGCAGATTCCCTTGGGTCATCCCCATAACTTGTTTTTGATGTTATCTGCTGAAACTGGTTTTCCCAGTGCTTTTTTATTTTGTGGCTTACTAGCTTGGATTTTGATTATCAGTGTCCAACTACTGCAAAAGTCAAAATATATAAATGCAGGAGACAAATTGATATTTTTCAGTTATCTTTTATCCTTTGTTGGGTGGATTTTATTGAATACAGTAGATGTAACCCTCTTCGATTTCCGTTTGAATGCGCTTTCATGGCTAATTTTGGCTGCTATTTCTGGAGTAGTATATCGCGATCGCGAAAAAGACAGGCTCGCGTCTCATCAAAATTAGCTATTAGTTTTTTCAGTGTATGCACTGGGGACATTGAGAGTTTTAAGTTAATAAGATTGTTACATTCACGTCTGTGAGTGTGACTAATACCTAATTAGTCACTGTTGCTGATTGTTGGGAAGGTGTAGGGACACCCCTTTGGGGTTTTCCTGCATGACGGGCATCTCTTGTAGATGCCCTTTTGTATATTTATTATTTTTATTCAGTTAAACACTATCTTAAAAAGATTGAATTTGACGCAATATCTGAAAAATTTTATCCTTGACAAAGGAACATAAAACATGATTGCTGAAATTAAACTAGGTCTTTGTAACCCTCCAGAACCTATTTATTTATATGTGAAAAAAGGAGAATTAAGCGGGGAATCATACTTGTGGTATAACTACAATAATGATAAAACTATTCCTGTACAACAAACAGGGTTGACTGGGTATATATCCGAACTTAAATTAACGACGAAAGAATTTAAAGAAAAAGACAACAATAAGTTAGACATCGTTGTTAGAGCGGATGAAGTTTATATTATTAGGACTGGGAGAGAAACGAACTTTGCTAAAAGTTTTCTTTTAGCTGCATCACTAATCCAGGATTTTTCCAAACCCTTGATTATCGCTGCAACTGCTGGAGAAGAAAATGTGGTTTTTTGTAACCTCTACGACGCAACAACTAAAACCAGGATTCACTCTGAATGGAATAGAGATGCTGATTGGCTAGCAATAATTGATAGTATTCAAACTAGGTTGCAGACATCTAAAAATTCCCATATCGTCTCTGGCGAACCAATACTGTTCTAGGAAAAATAGGGAGGCGGGGAAATTTTGTCAAGAAATTTATTTCCCAGATTTATTAGCTACAACTTAACAAAATCGTATTACTCCCTAACGGAGTGATTACACGTTTTTTGCTATGGATCTAAGCCTTGGCTACGCTTTGTTTGGATGATTTGTTGTAGCTCATCTACTGAATTAAGACGTTTGCCATTAGACTGAATGTGTAATGCTAAGGCGTGAATTGCTTCTGTATCGCCACGATTTTTTAAGATATAATCTCGCAATTGCTTGCGTGTCATTTCTCTAAAGTTAGGCTTATTCATAATCAACCTCTCCTTCTAGATTAATTACTAAAACTGTCTCTTCACCTGCTATTACTACGATCTTATCTGTTCGCTCATCTAAGCTAACTAGGTAAACCGAGAGATACATTCGCGTTAGGCAAATCAAGACTCTGTATAACTGTTTCAATTGTTCTGAGCTTGACTCCATTCACCGCTAAACTTAGGCTAAACAGAAGTTGAAACTTTATTATGACTGATAACCTTATGGTGTAGTACCAATTCTTTTAGGACTTACGCAATAACTCTCTGAAACTCTCATTCCTTTGTGTCCTTTGCGCCTTCTCTAACGAGACGCTGCGCGTAGCTTGCTTCTCCGTAGGAGTATGCGGTTCGTTTTTTCATTATTTTGCATAAGTCCTGTCTTTGTGAAACTGCACAAAAATTAGGCTTGGTGATACAAGCGACTTGAGCAAGTTGTTGTATCTATGCAACCTCACAGGTAATCGGTGTAAGCTCTCGGTAAAATGGGTGTGTCGGTAACGAAAAAAAGACGCCTCCATAACCAACCTTATGCTCACAACAGCTAACTTTCTTCAGTACACCCAATGGTCAGGTATAGCTACCTTGGTATTTGCTGCCTTGACATTTTTGGCTTTTATTCTCAAATGGGGCATCCGCTTTCGGTTGGTGGGTACGACTGGCTTTATGCTGGTGGTGACTGCTGGTTTATTTGGACTCTCAATAGTCCCCTTGAGTCGGACTGTGATTCCTGGAGCAACTCGATACACTCTAGTTTATGACAATGGCTCAACACAAGCGGTGATTGCCACATCACCCCAAATTACACCCACACAATTAGAAGCAACTTTACGTCAAGCAGCTAGCAATCTCTTTTCTTATGGTCGCTCAGGTTCACGGGAAGACGGAAATTTGACAGTTCGCGCCCGTACTATTATCCACCCGGAAACAGGGATTTCTGTCCCAGTTTACTTGGGTGAGGTTAAGCGATCGCTCGTTTCTCATCAAAATTCCCCAGTAACAGTCAAAATTTACACAGAAAATTTCGCCAAATTGCCAAAACCAACTGCTTAAGACGCAGGGGAGCAGGGAGCAGAGAGCAAGGGAAAAGAGTTTTCCCCTCTGTCCCCCCGCACTTCTGCCTATTTTCAATGCCCAATGCCCAAAGCCCAAAGAACAAAGAACAAAGAACAAAAATAATTTACCTGGTATCAGGATGACAAAATTTATTTTGTATTTACTGATACATTAATAGTTATATTTAGATTAAGATATTTACACTTTAGTGGTTATACTGTGGGAAAAGGTTAATCAGCGTGCGGGTAATGGGTACTGACAGTTGTGATTTGTCAGTTGTTGTCCTAATTGCCCCTGTTGCCATTTTTAAAATTCTTTACAGCAAATCAAGGGGTTGTAGGGGCATATCTTTGCATACCTTTACATATATACCTGTAGCTAAGGATTGCATGAAATAGCACGATCGCCTACACGTTATCAACTATCGATTGCTTTTCTTGATAATCTGACAATGGTAATGTTAATTAATTATACGGTTATTCAAAACTTTGATAGTTCGGAATTTCAGGTTAATGGGTATTTATAGATTCAAGCAATGTCGTCAAACTACTCAATTGGTCGGCAACAGGACTTGTCTATTGAATTGCTTGGCTCAAATCCAGATGATCTGGGTGTCAGGTTGGAGCCATCCAAAAACCAGCTTGGCAACAAGTATCCTTGAACGCCAGTCTATTTGATTAAGAAATATCAAGGTTTTGACAAACGAGATTATATGCCCAATAATTTTTCTACTCAACCTTCTTTGTCTACTCAAACCTCTAGTTCATTCTTTACGCTCACAGTTTCTCCCGCAAAAGTAATCCGTGGTTCTGGAGTGTTGCAAACAGCCGCAGCAGAGATTGCCTGTTTGGGAAGTCGCCCCTTAATTGTGGCAGGGAAGTCTACTCTCGCTATCAGCCAACAAAATTTACAACCAGTTTTAGAAGCGCAGCAGTCACATAGTGTCCAAGCTTCTTATGGTGCAGATTGCTGCGAAGCTAGCCTGAAATCTTTACAGAAGAAGGCAAAAGAACATAAAGCTGATGTCATTATCGGTATTGGTGGCGGCAAAGCCCTAGATACAGCGAAATTAGTCGCACAGCAGTTACATCTACCAGTGGTGACAATTCCTACTTCCGGCGCTACTTGTGCAGCTTGGAGTGCCTTATCAAATGTTTATTCGGAAGATGGGGCTTTTCTCTACGATGTGGGGCTATCTCGTTGTCCCGATTTATTGATACTCGATTATGACTTGATTAAAACTGCACCACAACGTACCTTAGTAGCTGGAATTGGTGATGCGATCGCTAAATGGTACGAAGCCTCAGTTAGCAGTGGACACTTGCAAGATACTTTAATTATTGCTGCGGTGCAACAAGCACGAGTTTTGCGAGATATCATGTTGCAAAAGTCAGCCGCCGCCCTGGAAGAACCAGGTAGTGAGGTTTGGCGAGAAGTGGTAGATGCCACTGTGTTACTCGCTGGGGTAGTTGGGGGACTGGGAGGAGCGCAGTGTCGCACAGTTGCCGCCCATGCCGTGCATAACGGTTTAACTCATATTTCAGGACATGGCAGTATTCATGGCGAAAAAGTTGCTTTTGGGATTTTAGTGCAACTGCGTTTAGAAGAAATGCTACAAGGCAATCAACTAGCAGCATCGGCACGGCAACAGCTGTTAAAGTTCTACACAGAAATTGGACTACCCCAAAAATTAAGTGATTTGGGATTGGGCAATATTACATTAGGCGAATTGCAAACAGCCGCCGAAATGGCTCTAGTTCCTAATTCTGACATCCATCGACTACCGTTTAAAGTCGCGCCAGAACAGTTAATGGCGGCAATGGTTTCTACCACTGCACCTATAGATAGTAGAGATACTACAAATCGAGTTTCGCCCAAGGGAATGAGTGACGAGGTTTTATGAGTTTAAATTGGATTGTCCCAGCAGAACGCATACAAAAACTACCACCTTATGTATTTGCCCGTTTAGATGAACTGAAAGCTAAAGCACGAGAACAAGGGTTAGATTTAATTGACTTGGGTATGGGAAACCCCGATGGTGCAACGCCAGCACCAGTAGTAGAAGCGGCGATCACAGCTTTAAAAGATCCCGCCAATCACGGTTATCCACCCTTTGAGGGCACAGCTAGTTTCCGCCGTGCAATTACTAACTGGTATCATCGCCGTTATGGTGTGGTTCTCGATCCTGATAGCGAAGCCTTGCCATTGCTGGGTTCTAAAGAAGGATTAACTCATTTAGCACTCGCCTACGTTAACCCTGGTGATTTAGTTCTGGTTCCTTCCCCGGCTTATCCGGCACATTTCCGTGGCCCGGCGATCGCTGGCGGCAAAATCCACAGCTTGATTCTTAAACCCGAAAATGACTGGTTAATTGATTTAGCTGCCATTCCTGACGAAGTTGCAAGACAAGCCAAAATGCTCTATTTCAACTATCCCAGCAATCCCACCGCCGCCACCGCCCCGCGCGAATTTTTTGAAGAAATCGTCGCCTTCGCCCGCAAATATGAAATTTTGCTGGTGCATGATTTATGTTATGCCGAGTTAGCTTTTGATGGTTATCAACCCACTAGCTTGTTAGAAATTCCTGGTGCGAAAGATATTGGTGTGGAATTTCACACCTTATCTAAAACTTACAATATGGCTGGTTGGCGCGTCGGCTTTGTCGTGGGGAACCGCCATGTAATCCAAGGTTTGCGGACGCTGAAAACTAACTTGGATTACGGCATTTTTGCAGCATTACAAACAGCAGCCGAGACAGCTTTGCAACTGCCAGATGTGTATTTGCACGAGGTACAACAACGCTACCGTACCCGCCGCGATTTCCTCATTCAAGGGTTAGGAGAGTTGGGTTGGGATATTCCCAAAACCAAGGCGACGATGTATCTTTGGGTGAAGTGTCCCGTTGGCGTTGGTTCCACAGATTTTGCCCTGAACGTATTGCAGCAAACAGGAGTTGTGGTTACTCCAGGTAATGCCTTTGGGGTTGCAGGTGAGGGTTATGTCAGGATCAGTTTGATTGCAGACTGCGATCGCTTGGGTGAGGCTTTACGTCGCTTCAAGCAAGCTGGCATCCGCTATCAGCCTGAAGCTGTAGTCCCTGCTCCAGAAGCGATCGCCGATCTCGTTAGTTGATTAGAGAAAACAAAACCAATATTACATGACTAAAATTTTTGCTGACGATCTTTGAGATCGTTTGTGTAAAAAATAGGTGAATCAGTTTTAAATTTCTCTTCTTTACCCGCAAACTAGGATATTGAATGAAGACGGAGGGCAGTTCAAGCTTACGCAAGACTGCCTTCTGCTTGCTGTATTTCTTAATAAATACCTAATCTTAAATCCAATATCTAATTTTTTTGCTATGGTGATCCCAAAGGAATTGTTAAGTGCTGACGAAATGTGAAATAAGTAATTAATTACTTATTTGGTATAATAAAATACGAAAAGTTGTAGGTAATTTATCTGAAAAATACATCTTTATTGTTACTTAGTGGGTTGGGCAATACGCGTTTCAATATCTTCTAATGTTTGTAACAATAAACGATTTGCCTGCAATTTCCAACCCCATTTCTGAACTCTATAAGCTAATACAGTTCCAACTACAGACGCTAACAAGCCTATGGGTTGATTTAAAGAAATTCCTAGTAGCAAACCCAATCCAGCAATTCCCCAAAATGGTAAGGCTACTGCTTGTCTTTGTTCTTCCACAACTTGGGTAATTATATTAGATTTCATCTGAGCAAGTAATACCTCTTTCACTTGCTGCTGTTCTGTTAACGATACTGTTAAACCTATTTTACGGCGCAGTTTTTCTATTTTGCGGGCATCAGTGCTGTATTCAGTTAGTCCATCTTCTGCCATTTTTAGGAGTCGTTCTAGCTGCGCCATCATGTATTAGATCAGGTATTTTAATCGAGTTATTAAACTGAATAATTGTTAATTTTTATTGCTTATAATTTTGTATTTCATCGCCAAATATCAAACTCCGCGACAGAACCAAAAATCTCAAGTTGAATATGGGAAAAATAAATATAGTAGCAGTTATGCACTTACAAGTTGAGTATAAACTAAAAAGGTAATATTTATGACTACAGTATCAAAAAGCACTTTGTCTCTAGCTGCCCAAGAGCGATCGCTCATCCTCTGGTTTGATGAAATTGGGATTGCTGATATCCCAGTAGTTGGTGGTAAAAATGCCTCACTAGGGGAAATGATTCAACAGCTAACACCCAAAGGCATTAACGTTCCCACAGGATTCGCCACTACTGCTTACGCTTATCGTCATTTCATTCAATCAGCGGGGTTAGAAGCAAAGCTACGCAAACTTTTTGCTGATTTGGATGTTGAAGATGTCAAAAATTTACGAGAACGCGGCAAAAAAGCGCGATCGCTATTAATCCACACACCATTTCCTGTAGAATTGCGCGAGGCGATCGCCACAGCATACCATAGTCTCTGTGAACAGTACCATGCAGACACAGATGTGGCAGTCCGTTCTAGCGCCACTGCTGAAGACCTTCCTGATGCTAGTTTTGCTGGACAGCAGGAAACTTACCTCAACGTTGTCGGTGTCGAAGGAGTTTTAGCAGCTTGTCATAAATGCTTTGCTTCTCTATTTACCGATCGCGCTATTTCTTATCGCCACGCCAAGGGATTTGACCACTTTAGCATTGCTCTGGCTGTGGGTGTGCAAAAAATGGTGCGCTCTGACTTAGCAACCTCTGGGGTGATGTTCTCCATTGATACAGAAACAGGTTTTAAGGATGCGGCACTAATTACAGCCGCCTACGGTTTAGGTGAAAATGTTGTCCAAGGGTCTGTAAATCCCGATGAATATTATGTTTTTAAACCAACTTTAAAAGCTGGTTTCCGCCCAATTATCGACAAAAAATTGGGCAGCAAAGAACTGAAAATGATTTATGATGACGGCTCAAAATTTACGAAAAATGTTTCGGTTTCACCTAGTGAAAGAGGTGAATTCGCTCTGAGTGATGAAGAGATTTTACAACTAGCAAGTTGGGCGTGTTTAATTGAAGACCATTATTCCCAAGTCCACGGCATTTTCACTCCAATGGATATCGAGTGGGCAAAAGATGGGATTACTAACCAACTTTTTATTGTGCAAGCGCGTCCCGAAACCGTCCAGTCGCAGAAGACGGGAAATGTGTTGCGGAGTTATCGGTTGGTATTGGGGAATCGGGAATGGGGAATCGGGAATGGGGAAAATTCCCACTCCTCACTCCCTGATTCCCAATCCCCAATCCCTCTGGTTACAGGAAGTGCAATTGGAGAAGCAATTAGTCAGGGAAAAGCACGCCTAATTTTAGATGTTCAGAAACTAGAACAGTTCCAAGTCGGGGAAGTCTTGGTGACAGAGAGAACCGATCCCGATTGGGAACCAATTATGAAACGCGCTAGTGCAATTGTCACCAATTCTGGAGGCCGCACGTGTCATGCAGCAATTATTGCGCGAGAATTGGGTGTACCTGCGATCGTGGGATGCGGCAATGCTACGGAAATCTTGAAACCTGGTCAAGAGGTAACAATTTCTTGCGCTGAAGGGGAAGAAGGAAAAGTTTATCCAGGCTTATTACCTTTTGAAGTTAAAGAAGTCCCTTTAGAAAACTTACCCCGCACCCGCACTAAAATTTTAATGAATGTGGGTAATCCCCAAGAAGCATTGAGTTTATCGGCAATTCCCAACGATGGCGTAGGTTTAGCACGAACAGAATTTATCATTGCTAACCAAATTCAAATTCATCCAATGGCGTTGATTCACTATGACTCGTTAAAAGATGAATTTGTCAAAGCTAAAATTGCTGATATTACTTCATTGTACGACGATAAACCCCAATATTTTGTAGATAAATTAGCTCAAGGCATTGGTAGAATTGCCGCAGCATTTTATCCCAAACCTGTGATTGTCCGAACCTCAGATTTCAAAAGTAATGAATATGCAAATTTATTAGGTGGACGACAGTTTGAACCCCATGAAGAAAACCCAATGCTGGGTTGGCGAGGGGCGGCGCGTTACTACGATGAAGGCTACAGAGAAGCTTTTGCTTTAGAATGTCATGCCCTCAAACGGGTACGGGAAGAAATGGGTTTGACGAATGTGATCCCAATGATTCCTTTTTGTCGCACTCCTGACGAGGGACGTTTGGTTTTAGCAGAGATGGCAAAAAATGGTTTAAAGCAAGGTGTTAACGACTTGCAGGTTTATGTGATGTGTGAGTTGCCCAGTAATGTGATTCTGGCTGAGGAATTTGCTGAGGTATTTGATGGCTTCTCCATTGGTTCTAATGATTTAACTCAATTGACACTAGGGATAGACAGGGATTCAGCGTTAGTAGCGCGATTATTTGATGAACGCAGTCCAGCTGTTAAGCGAATGGTAAAAATAGTCATAGAAACAGCGAAAAAATGCGATCGCAAAATCGGCATTTGTGGGCAAGCACCCAGCGATTATCCAGAATTTGCTCAGTTTTTGGTAGAACAAGGAATTGACTCGATTAGTCTCAATCCAGATTCGGTTTTAAAGACGATGTTGGAAGTGGCAAAAGTCGAGGGTACTAATTCGTAATTTGTAATTCGAGTAATTTATGCCAGCTAGAGACCTTGTGTTAGGGTTCCGGTCTGAAGAACTGCGGAAAAATTCAGAATTTGCGTAGCTTACCGCCGCAGGCATCGCATAACCAACAGTAGTTGAACTTCTGGATCGCTGCCTGTAATATAGCGATCGCTATATTCTGCTGATTATTAACCCATGCCCAATGCCCCATGCCCGATACCCAATACCCAATACCCAATAACCAAAAAATGGTTCCGAATTGGGCTGTTGGGTATATTTATCCTCTCACTCGCCTTGAGGTTTTGGGGATTGGAGCGATTCAATACTCTGGTATTTGATGAAGTTTACTTTGCCAAGTTTGGTAATAATTATCTCACGCATACACCATTTTTTAATGCTCATCCGCCGTTAAGTCAATATATGATTGGCATCGGCATTTGGATTGGCAGTCACATTCCTTTTTGGCACGATACCGTGAATGGGCTGACAGGTTCATTGCGATCGCCTTGGACTTATCGTTGGTTAAATGCCCTCACAGGCTCATTTATTCCTGTAGTTGTGGCTGCGATCGCTTATCAGTTAAGCTATCGTCGTACCTTTGCAATACTTGCAGGATTATTCACAGCTTGTGATGGTATTTTTCTAGTTGAGTCTCGGTATGCTTTAAGTAATATTTATATCGTCATTTTTGGTTTGTTAGGGCACTGGTTTTTATTATTGGCATTAGATAATCAAAATCGGCGACGTTCTTTTTGGTTAGTTTTTGCTGGTATTGGTTTTGGTGCATCAGTTGGTACTAAGTGGAATGGTTTATGGTTCTTATCAGGCGCTTATTTCATTTGGATAGCAGCTTGGCTAATTCATTTGATACATTCTTTTTCTAACTCCAAATTCTTTTTTAGATCCCCCTTATTAGAGCAGGAGGCAGAAGGTAAGAGGCAGGAGTTAGGGGTTAGTACTTATTCTCCACCATCCCCTTTATCGCCCTTATCTCAGACACCACTACAAAACTTGACTCAGCTAAATATTTTTCAGATGCTGTTTTATCTAGGAATTATCCCAGCTTTTATCTACAGCATCATCTGGATTCCCCACCTTCAACTAGATAAAACTTATGGATTTATTGCAGTACATCAGCAAATTTTGAAGTTTCACTTACATCTAGGTGGTAATAGTCCTAACGTGCATCCTTACTGCGCTGCTTGGTATAAATGGCCTTTGATGACTCGGCCAATGGCATATTATTATCAAACAGCTGAAAGTATCACCGAGCCGTTACCTGTAATGGGGCCTCCTTTACCTGCTGGTGCTGGACAAGTTGTTTATGATGTCCATGCAATGGGTAATCCATTTTTATGGTGGTTTGGTGTTGCTGCCATGTTGTTTTTAATAGGGATGCTGGTGTCGCAAGTGGCAATTCCTTGGGTGAAAGAAAAGCGTTTTTCTGTGCCTGCAACTCTTAGCGTTGATACTTGGATTGCCTTGTATTTAGTTATAAATTATGCTGCTAACTTATTACCTTGGGTGAAAGTGACAAGGTGCGTTTTTATCTACCACTATATGTGTGCAGTAGTATTTGTATTTTTAGCGATCACTTGGTTTGTCGATCGGTGTCTTTGTAGTTATTATCAACAACTCCGAGCGCTAGGTGTCACCATTACTTTTATCATTCTGGCTGCTTTTATTTTCTGGATGCCCATTTATTTGGGTTTACCCCTCTCTACTGAGGGTTACAAGCTGCGAATGTGGTTCAACTCTTGGATTTGATTGAAGAAGAATTCAGTAGTCAGAATCAAGCTGCTTTGGTGCGATCGCATTTTCGTCATTTTTCAGCGCTTACACACGCGGGATGAATATACTGGTACAAGTGTGTCGATGCACACGGGGGCGAAATCGTAGTTAATAGTCAAGTTGGAGTCGGTACAATTTTTACCGTCACCCTTCCTTTACTAGAAGTTTAAGCGGTTACAGCAATTTTTATATATGGGGAATACAGTTCATTATTGGGGCACAATAAATATATTGTGACCTTACGTATGCGAGTTCTCAAACGAATTTTCATCCGTGGCAATGGCGAGTCAGTTATAACTTTTTTCTCTTCTCAGAGAAAATTTATCTTTACAAAAAGGTTACTAAAATTTAACGACTATTTTCGGAATTTACAAATTGGATTTGTAGCCTAATATAGGCTTACAAAAAGAATACTTAAAAGCCGTTGTAAAAGATATTACTTAGTGTACTTACTTTTTGCATAAAATAAAAAATAAATAGTAATAAGTATTACAGGTGCAAAAAAATTAGCTTTTGCAATATCTCTACTTTTAGAGATATTGCAAAATTACGCATCGTTCAGAAGACATTTGTGTGTCCACAAATCTACTTAATTATACGTGTATGTCGGACTGCCAAAGTAAAATTGAAACAAGATACATAAATGTAACTAACAGTAAGTATTTAACATCATTTCAGCGGAAATTACTGTTAGCAAGTTTGGAAAAAAGTTTACCTGAATCTTACCGTCAACGAATTGAAATCATGTTGTTGGCAGATGAAGGAAAAACCCAAAGATCAATTTGTCGAATTTTGGGGTGTTGTCCAGCAACAGCAAGGCATTGGATGCACATAGCGCGGACAGGGATGGCGCACCAATGGCAAGATTGCCCCATTGGTCGCCCGAAGGCAGTAAATGACGAGTATTTAGAACGTTTGAAAGAACTGATTAAAAGTAGTCCCCGCGATCATGGCTATTCTTTTCGTCGGTGGACAACAAACTGGTTAGGGAAACATCTAGCGAAAGAATTTGGGATTGAAGTGAGCGATCGCCATATCAAGCGACTGCTCAAACAGATGGGATTATCCACACTACCAAAACCCAGCAATTCTGAAGCAAACAGCAATGAGCAGACTAAGAGTCCCAAAATTTTGATTAGCGATCTCAAATCCGCAGCTATTCCAGATGATACCGAATTTTTACCTATTAACTTTCCAAAATTAGGAAAGGATTCAGACATTTATGGCGCAAGATATATCTGCTCAGTTGATTTTTCTGGAACAGTTCAACAATACTCTGGGTTATTCTCTTTCGACAGAGGAATTTCAACACTATCTTCAACAAGTTAAATTTATCAACCCGAAAGTTGGCAAATTCTGGCAAGGAACTGATGTCCAACCAGGAATTTATATTGCGATCGCTGGTAAGGTCAGGTTGCTGGATAGCGCCGATGAGTTAATCGCTACTTTGGAAGCAGGTGACTCATTTGGGGAATTTACCTTATTTAAGGAAGGTGACTTTAAAGCTTACGCTGCAAGGGCTTCAGTAAACTTGCAACTGTGCTTTGTTTCGGGTGAAGTGTTATGGCCATTGATGGCTAGATATCCCCAAATTCGGGAGCATTTGTGGGCTAAGGCGCTATCTCGTAATCCCCAACAGGTGGACTCAGATAACCCCCTAGTACTGCCATCTGACTCAAAACCACTGCATGAAACAAAGATTTTGTCAACGCCAGCAATAGAGCCACGCGAGAAAAAGATTAGCAAAGCCTATTTTCCCAACTCCACGCAGCGAGTCGGGCATTTATTACAGCGTGTGATTCGGCGTTATCCGTTTTTTGCCCAACAGAGTGGATCGGATTGCGGTGCAGCTTGTTTAGTGATGGTGTCTCGCTATTGGGGGAAAAACTTTAGTGTAAATCGCCTGCGGGATATCGCCAATGTTGACCGCAATGGCTCGTCACTGCGAGGGTTATCGGCGGCGGCGGAAAGTATTGGGTTTGCCACGCGACCTGTGAAAGCGAGTCTTGACCAATTAGCGAAGCAAAAATTGCCTGCGATCGCTCACTGGGAAGGCAAGCATTACATAGTTGTCTACGAAATTACCCCCAAACACGTAATTGTCGCCGACCCCGCTATTGGTCAACGCACCCTCAGCCACGCCGAATTTAAAGCTAACTGGACTGGTTACACATTGCTGCTGCAACCGACAGCAATGCTCAAGGATACTAAAGAGACTTCTACCCCATTTTGGCAATTCTTTGAATTAATGAAGCCTCACTCTTTAGTGATGCTGGAAGTGTTTGTCGCTTCCTTATTTATCCAGATATTTGGGCTTGTTACTCCCTTATTTACCCAGTTAATTTTAGACCGCGTAGTGGTGCAGCGTTCTGAACTAACCTTAACGGCGGTGGGGTTAGGATTACTAATTTTTAGTTTATTTCGTGTGGCGATGACAGGGTTGCGGCAATATCTGTTAGACCACACGGCGAATAAGCTTGATTTAGCACTAATTGTCGGATTTATTCGCCATACCCTGCGGCTACCGTTGAGTTACTTTGAGTCGCGTTATGTAGGGGATATTATCTCTCGTGTACAGGAAAACCGTAAAATTCAACGTTTCCTCTCCGGTGAGGCGTTGTCCATTCTGCTAGATTTAGTCACTGTCTTTATCTATTTAGGATTGATGTTTTGGTACAGCTGGAAAATGGCGTTGTTGGTGTTGGTGATTATACCGCCTTTTTTCCTGCTGGCATTGATTGCTACACCTTTTTTACAAAAGATTTCTAGAGAAATATTTAATGCTGTTGCTAATGAAAGTAGCTATCTGATTGAAGTCCTTTCTGGTGTGCGAACAGTTAAATCTACAGCAGTAGAACAGACAGTGCGTTGGCATTGGGAAGAGTTATTGAGTAAAGAAATCAAAACTAATTTTTCCGGGCAAATTATCAGCAATCGCCTGCAAATATTTAGCAACACAATTGAAGCAGTGGTAACTACCATCTTGCTGTGGTTTGGGGCATACCAAGTAATTCACAACCAGCTAACCATTGGGCAACTGGTGGCATTTAATATGTTGCTGGGAAATATTATTAGACCCTTCCAACGATTAACAGTTTTGTGGAATCAATTGCAAGAAGTGGTGATTGCGGTGGAACGGATAAATGATGTGTTGGATGCGGAACCAGAAGAGGATTTGCAGCACCAGGTGCGGCAATCTTTACCACCCATTCAAGGTAACATTCGCTTTGACAACGTGACGTTTCGGTATCACCCTGAAAGCGATATCAATGTTTTGGAAAATCTCAGTTTTGAAGTCCACAGTGGGCAAATGGTTGCCCTGGTGGGACGGAGTGGTTCGGGGAAAACCACGATTTCTAAGCTGGTTTTGGGATTATATCCCCCCACAGATGGCAAAGTGTTGATTGATGGACAGGATATTACCAGCCTTTCGTTGCGTTCTCTACGCGAGCAAGTTGGGGTAGTTGACCAAGATACCTTTTTGTTTGGCGGAACGATTCGGGAAAATATTAGCTTGGCACATCCTGGGGCAACTTTGGCAGAGATAATTGAGGCGGCGCGATTGGCGGGTGCTGATGAGTTTATTAAAAAGTTACCTATGGGTTATGAAACCCAGATTGGTGAAGGAGGGGGGATGTTGTCTGGAGGACAGCGACAAAGAATTGCGATCGCTAAAGCGTTGTTAGGCAATCCCAAGCTGTTGATTTTGGATGAGGCGACTTCTCATCTGGATGCAGAGTCAGAAAGGATTATTCAGACGAATTTAAACACAATTCTTCAGGGTAGAACCACCTTAGTAATTGCCCATCGCCTTTCAACTGTACGAAATGCAGATTTGATTTTAGTGCTGGATCGCGGCGTGTTGATTGAGAGTGGGACTCACCGAGAGTTGATGGCCAAGCGAGGACATTATTTTTATCTCAATCATCAGCAGATGGATGTTGCGGGGTGAAAAAAGAAGATAAGCAGGAAACTTTTGTTATCTCCCAAAATCCAAAATTTATATCAGGAAAAATTATGCCAAACACATTAAATGGAAGAGTTCAAACCCAAATTTATGAGGTAGAACAGTACGACGAAGTTTTAAGGGAGCAAACACCAGCTAGCTCAACTGATGATTGGGCTTACGCAACCAAAGATTTACTTGATAGTTTGCCCCAGGTTTGGACAAGGGGATTGCTGTATTTTTTGGTGGTGTTTGTGTCGATTATTTTACCTTGGGCGATGCTATCTAAGGTGGATGAAACGGGTACAGCACGAGGGCGACTTGAGCCAAAGGGAAAGACAGTTAGACTGGATGCTGCTGTGGCAGGTACTGTTGCCGAAATTCGAGTCAAGGAAGGTGATTTAGTTAAAGCTGGGCAGACTTTATTGGTGTTGGAATCGGAGTTAGTTAAAGCAGAATTGCGGCAGGCACAGGATAAATTGGAGGGACACTTAAATCGCCTTTCTCAGTTAAATTCATCTAAAAGTCAGTTAGTTGTATCTTTGACAACTCAACAGCAACAAAACCAATCTCAACAGTTAGAAAAGCAGGCTCAAATTGCTCAAGCGCGACAGAATATGAATGCTCTGAGGAATTCCTATGATTTACAAAAAGACGAAAAATTAGCTCAAGTCAATCAGGCACGGCAAACTCTTGAGCATAGTCAAACTGCTAATAAGTTAGTAAACAGTAGTTTAGCAAGTACCGAGCGGGAAGTTGAACGCTATCGCAGTCTTTGGCAGTCAGGAGTTGTTCCAGAAATTAACGTTGTGGAAAAGCAAGATATAGCTAAAGACAAGCAACAGTTATACGAACAAAATCAGTCAGATATTCAGCAGGCTAAACTACGTTTGGTAGAACAACAGAGTAGTTATAAGCGGACTATTCGGCAAGCAAATGCAGATATTGAACAGGCACAGTTGCGACTGAAAGAGCAGGAAAGGAGTTATCAGACCTTAACTCGTTCCAGCAAGCTAGCTCTGCTCAAAATCGACGAACAACAGAAGAATTTAGAGACAGAAATTACTACACTTCAGGCAGAAATTGCTCAAAGTAAGAGTCAGATTGTCTCATTAAAATTTCAGTTAGGACAACGAGAGTTAAGAGCCACCGTGAATGGTAGAGTGTTTCAGCTACCAATACAACGGGCTGGGTCTGTAGTGCAGCCTGGAACAATGATTGCGGAGATTGCACCGCAAGGTTCGCCTTTAGTAATTCGGGCGCAAATGGCGACAACTGAGAGTGGTTCTTTGCGAAGAGGATTGCCAGTCAAGTTAAAGTTTGATGCTTATCCGTTTCAGGATTATGGAATAGTGGAAGGAGAATTGTTAGAGATTTCTCCTACTACTATAGAGGTGGAAACACCTAATGGAAAGGTAGCAGCTTATGATTTGGAAATTGCCCTAAAACAAAATTGTATTCCCTCAGCTAATAAATGTATTGCCTTGCATCCTGGGGATACGGCGACGGCAGAGGTAATTGTGCGTCAGCGTCGGGTTATTGATTTTCTGCTTGACCCGTTTAAGAAGTTACAGCAGGGGGGAGTGAAATTGTAGAGAACCCAACCCCCTTCCCTACGTCCAAAGGACATGGGAATTAGGAATGTAGAGACGTTACATGTAACGTCTCTACATCCAGCTAATAAGTCAAACCAAATTTAGGAGGAATATCATGTCACAACCTATCACCATTACCAAGGAAGACATTCTTCACCAAGTTAAGGTATCTTGTAAAATTCCTGAGATAGTTGAGCAGATTGTTACCCGCAAGGTGATTATAGCGGCTGCTGAAGAAGCTGGTATAAAAGTGGAGGTTGAGGAACTTCAGAAAGCAGCAGACCAAATACGATTAGCGAATAAACTCGATAGTGCTGATGATACCTGGAATTGGTTAGAGAAACATGGTTTGTCTATAGATGATTTTGAAGAAATTGCTGACATCAGTCTCATCTCTGGGAAGTTAGCTAATCATCTTTTCGCTGATAAAGTTGAACCCTCTTTCTTTGAGAACCAACTAGATTATGTTGGCGTGGTGATGTATGAAGTTGTTCTGGATGATGAAGATTTAGCCATAGAACTCTTCTATGCGATTAAGGAAGGTGAGATGAGTTTCTATGATGTTGCTCACAAATACATTCAAGATACAGAATTACGCCGCAAAGGTGGATATTTGGGGATAGTGCGTCGCCAAGATTTAAAACCAGAGATTTCTACTGCTGTTTTTACTGCTAAACCACCACAGGTTATTAAACCGATAGTGACTTCTAAGGGAGTACACTTAATTTTAGTAGAGGAACTAATTCAACCAGACCTAAATGAAAAACTCCGCACAAATATAATTTTAAACTTATTCACTCAGTGGCTTAACCAACAAATTGAACAGTCTAAAATAAATAAGTTAACCTAATTACACATAAATTGCTTTGATGTTTGTAGTAGCGCTTTTAGCACTATAGACGCAGACTGGGTTTTCCCAGAGTAGCGCTACTACAAACGTTTTTTTAGGTTTAACTAAGTAGGTCGGCGCAAATAAACCGTACTACTAATAAATAACAGCGCTAATAGCCAACCCAATTGTGATACCAACTAGCACACCAGCACCAAAAACGGGAGTCATACCACCTTTAGTGATATCCAGTTCGCTATCGGTCAAATCATTCATAAAGCTTTCAGAACCATAGAACAATTCAGCACCAGCAGGACGTAGTTCAGAGATTACGATGTTAGCCATTGTAAAATTACTCCTAAGTAAAGTTTTTTCAGTTGGAATTAGACTTTTAGTTTTTCTATTCCCTTAATATAATAATGTGTTATTTAATCTATTATTTCAAGGTTTATATTACTAAAGAATGTGCCATAAATAATGCACTTATAGGTTTGTTTATTACAAAATTTACTGCGTTATTTTTCCGAAAATAAAAATTTCATATTTATTTGGAATAAAGCATCTTATAGTTGATGACATATATAAAATATTTATGACCTTTTTTATTCTTAATTGCTTACTTTATTATAGCGGTTCTCGCTTGAGTGAGATACAAGAACCCCACCCCCTCCCCGCAAGCGATGAGGGGACTATAACGTACCTCATATTATTAGGAAACGCTATAATACAAATTAGAAAAACCAATAAAAAATCAGCCCAAGAATCCTCTTAGACCGAACGATAAAAATTTAGGGCTATTTGATTCTGGTGGTAGGAGCAGAACTCATGCTATTTGCTACAATCTGTCGAACTTAGGTTAGACGTGCTGGAAACTGCGCGATCGCTTTCCACAGCCTCTACAGTTGGCATCTAAACTCTAAGCTACTTGAGTTTGGACTACTTGGCATTTAGCAGCAATGAATAAAAGGCAAGAGAAAGTGACCCAACTTCTTTTAGAGGCTGAGTTAAGTGGAATCATTAAAAAAGAAGCAGAAACTAAGCAGCAGTTAGATCGGCGTTCTTAAGTGATTCTTCGGTTTTAGGTTTTTTAGATGCGTGTTTTTTGACAGTGGGATAACGGGGACGTAGAGGTGGCTGATGCCCTTGGGCGCGACCTGGTGATTTACCGCGAGTTTTAGGGGGTTGGGCAGTAGTGCCAATGGCGGCTAAAATTAGTGGAAACGCTTGTGCCACACCTCCTGGAGACAGTGTATCCTGATTCGATTGCCAAGGCAATGGGGAGTCGATGCAGGCAACTCACGAAGCCATAGTTGCCAAGTTAACAGGGGCATCAGGTCACTCCATCGCTCTGCTGCCTGAGTAGAACTAAGTTGAGGTTGTGTCCAATACAACCTCTGCTTCGCAAATCGATACCAATGTTCTAGGGCAAAACGGCGTAAATATTTGTGCCAGAGATCCTTTAATGCAGGCATTGTCAGACCCAACCAAGCTAGCCATAAGGGTTGGAACTTACGATTACGTCCTACTGGTTTGATGACCTCGACGCGAATGATTTCCATTGCCCGGTTTGGGGATTGAAGGAAATGAAACCCACTCCAACGCATTACTTTAACTCGACCAACTTTCGGGTCTTCAACTTCTAGAGTTTCAGTTGCCACAGGCCAAGTTTCCGAGTCATTGAGCTTAAACTTATGACCATGCTTACAAGGTGCGCCTCGTCCTTTGTAAGTACCGGGTGTACCCCATACACATCGGTTAGATGCTAAACGCAACAACAGGTCTGCGTCAATCTTCTCCGTTGCTTGGACAAATTTGGCGTTACCATCGCCTCGGTCATAAGCAGCAAGCGGTCTGACTCCTAACTCACGAGTTACAAGTTTTAGTTGAAATCCTGCTTTACTAACCCAAGTTGCTAGTTACTCTTATGGGCGATCGCTTAATTGTTTATTGGGGTGTGTTAGGTGTTCCGCCGTAACACACCCTACATCTATACTAAATTATAGTTACAAGATACAAGCCAAACCCTTTATTATTATCGTTATGCTTAGTTTGAGAGGACATAATTGTTTTAGTATTGACCTGATTAAACAATAAAAAAATCCCCCAATAAAATTGAGGGATTTGCTGTTAGCTTAAACTGATGCTTGAAAAAAATAAACAATTTCGCACTTTTCTCAGAAAAACTAAATTTATTTGTATGAAAGGTTATTTTCAATAATAACTCAATACAGCTTTTGATATTGCTGCTATTTGTGTGAAACTATCAGCCTAAACCACTGGCTATGACACTTAAGCTTGCTGCATATGAAGCTTCTCCAACTCCAAGAGTAATCAATGCTGCTCCTGTAGCAGCTATCAACAAGTTTTTTAGCATTTTTTTAGTCTTTTTTGGAATGAAAATTTTACAGTTCTAAAAGTGTATAAATATCTTCAGAGTTGGCATTAAGATATGAACGCTGCAATTCGATTCCCAAAGAAGAAAATTGCTCAATTATAGCCCTCATTCGCCTCTCAATTGAGTTATCCTCTTGATACCAAGCTGTCAGCAACCCATTTGCCACAATCTGACAGCGATTCATCCCAAAGCTTTCTTGAACAGCAAACTTTTGGTCTGGTTCTTCTGCCAACCCTAACCCTGGTGCAAGTTGCATAGTGAATAGCGGCACCTTTGGCTGAAAATGCGATTGGTTTTCTGCATAGACAGTCTCAAGGACTTGCCGGACAGCTTCATAGTTGCCTTTTTCAAAGTACAGTACCCCTGAATCGTAACGCTTGTAGTCATCTGGGTTATACAGCACCTTAAAGTGGAAGAAAATGGGAATGGCATTCAGTCGCCGCGTCAAGCTACTCATAACCACCACTGCACCTTCAGGGCTGAAGTTAAAGTACACCCGTACCAGATTTTCACGACTTTCAGATACGACATTGCTAACTGCCACGTAAAAGCCATTTTGCACCAGATTCTTCGGCATCTGGATAGCAACAGAATCACCTACCACAGCTGCCACTTCAGTAGGTTGAAGATGCTTATTCCGTTCAATATGCAGCCTCAAACCGCCTTTAGTCACGGCTAAACTGCGATCGCGTTCTTCTCTCAAAACAGACCAACCAGGGTCAAAGTAGCCCTCTCCAAAATTACTTTCATGCAATCGCTTATAAAATCCCACATCTACCCCTAAAACAGTATTATTCTCCAAATCCAGGGGCAAACCATTTCCTTCTCCATCTAGTGCCAACGTACTTTGCATAGAACTGTTGTAATATATACCATAAAGAAAACTCCGCAATTGCAGACTCAGATATTTCTGTTGCATCTGGGTTGGCATCTTCTGAAAACGTTCAACTGCCTCAGATGGTAATTCTAACGGTTTGTAATCTGGATGGTGGATGGAGAAATCAGATTTTATCTCAATTTTCTGAACAATATCTTGCAGAATATCCAGTAATTGCCCAGTTAAAACAATTTCTAGCTGAGTTTGAGGAGAATTTAATAATTGCATAACGACTACTTTAGTAATAACAAAATGATTTAAACAGCAGAACTACTCAGGTGATTTAATTCAACAGCAGCATCACCAAAAATTGTTGGCATCGATTGTATAGGACGGCTTAATAATGTCTTAGCAACCTGAAGCATAGCAATCCCCATATTGCCAAAAGATTTTTGATACTGAATCATCGCCTGAATCTGTTGAATCAAAGCAAAACCTGTAAATTGCACCACCCGTTGCAAGAAATCAGGACGATGTTCTAGAATTTCTGGAAAAGTGTTTAAATAAGCTTGGGTTAATGTACCAATTGAAGGCTGAAGTAGTTCTAAAGGTGTTATTGCCAAGCGTAGAGACTCTTCAATACTCAAAGAATTACTGATAACCAAGCTAGCAAGCCAGATTTGTACATAGCTGCCAATAAGTGTTCCTAAATCAAAAGCTGGATCTCCCCAAGTCGAGCGTTCCCAATCAATTAGGCGGATAATATTATTACTGGAATTATGCCAATCTTTGTAAAGGAGAATATTATTTAGTTTCAAATCATTGTGGGTGAGACAAGAGGGCGTTACAGCATTACCCAATTCAGCGATCGCCTGCCCCAAACTATCATAACGTTGATATAAAGCAAAAAACTTTAACCCATCGCCAGGAACTATACCAAAAATTTCCGGTTCAACTCGTTCTAATCTCCGAACTAAATATGATACTTGATCACCCATGAAATTATCTGAATTTTTAGAAAAGAATTGCTGATATTCTTGGCGGTTGAAAGTATCACGATGGATAGTCCCTAAAATATTACCAATTGCCGTAGCGATTTCTGTAGGAAAGCTATTTTCCTTAGTGTAGAAATCCATTAAATCTCGATAATCATCCAAATATCTGAAAACAATAATGGAATTTTCTCTATCAAAATGCAGTACCTCTGGTAAAAATAAGCGGTAGTTGCCAAGGTTTGAAAATCGTTCTAAAAACTCTTGCATTCGCCACTCACTTAAAAATTCACCAGCCACTTTCCCTTCTTGATTGTGTCGTTCTTGTTTAACAAGAAGTTTGCGATCTCCTGACAAAGTAACTAATAAATTAAAGTTTTTAGCTGTAAGTGGTTCTACCTTAATCGGTGGTTGTTCTGACTGATTCCATAATCCCTGTACAATTAAATAATCGACAACATTATGAGAGTTTAAGAGAAATGTCATAAGTTTTAAATGCATCAACCAATTTTGATGTAGAGAAAATAGTGGTAGTAACTTAACTACCACAACCTGTTTTTGCAAGGATTCTTAAAACTACTACCGCACGACGTTAATAAAACATCCATTTCAAATTAATCAAATGTCTGCGGTATATAAATTACAAATGACGCGCAGCAGTATTAACCCAGTAAATAGCCACCGATGAGAATTATCACATCTCTTAGTGCCCCACCCGTAATATTTTTCTCTTCTTCTTCAGACAATTCTGATAGCGGCTCTTGTGGATCTAAACCTTGTTTTCGTCTTGCGGATGCATTCAAAACGGCTTCTTCAATTAAGTTTGTAATTTCAATTTGACTTGTGAGATGTTTGTGATGAATGTTCATTGACATGATATTCTCCTTAAATTACTTCAATAAACTTTGTCGCTTTGGCTTAACTAACGGTCGGTGTCGCCACTTTAAGTAGTAATTCAGAGGGATTGTAATTATCTGTAATAACTTGTGGACAACGCATACAAGCTGCCTTACCTTCCTGCTCCCACCATTGGCAATCTCGGCGTATGGAACAAGGTGGTAGATCCTCTACTACCGTTGGCAAATTTTCTACAACTCGCATTGCCAGACGACAATCTTTACCATCAAAATGTTGACAACCCTTAGTTGCACAAGGTGCAGCCGTCCGAAAAATTTCAGTGGGTGTTACTGGACTAGCCTTTGCTATCAGTTCATCTGTGACAGCCTGTGGCTGCTTAAGATAAGCTACGCGGGGTTCTGTGACTGTGCCACCAACGACGCCGAAAACAATACTGTCCTGCCATTCTGGTCTTGCACTAGGGCAAAGTGTAGTCTTTTCTGTAGCGATGTCTTCCATAAATTGAACCTATAGTGAATTGTATTTTTAAGCTGATGGAGATTGACAGATAATTTCGGGTCAAACTCCTCTCCATCAACCTAAATAAGCAAATTAAATGTCCAAGAGTTTAATAGTTACTAGCAACTTAAAAGGCTTGGTCGCTCAAGTTCGGATTTTGTGCAATTATTCCACAAGTAATCGGTTCTCTCACAAAAATACCCCCTGCAATGGTCGGTCCTTTTATAACAGAAACACTTGCTAAACCACCTGCAACGTTTGCCATTTCTTCATCAGACAGAGTTAGTAAAGTATCTTCTAAATCCTCAGCTAGATTCCGTCGTGCTACAGCATTGTTAACAGCATTATCAATCAGGTTGCTAATGTCAAATTTAATATCTGAATTCTTTTTATTCCTTTCCATTTTGCTTTTCCTCAGAATATATAACTAGATATAGGCTCAATCACTAAGTAGTGTAATTACCTAATCTTTCTATATTCTAGGGATGAGGAAAATGATTTAACTATGTTTTACAAGTTTTTACCAGATATAAATAAAACTTTTATGTCACCAACTAATAAATCGACACTTTTAGTTAAAACTATTTATTTATCAAGGTTATAATCTATAAATTACTATAAAAACAAATTTTTGCACTAATTATCAGATAATATTTCATTAAAATTTTAACCTTTAATAAAACATTTATGTCCCAAAAAATTTTCCAAATTATAGGCAATACCTAACGACAAGATAATAGGTAAGACTTCAGTCTATACTACTAAATAGTCTTAAGGCTAATCAATAAAACTTGCAATTCGGAATTGTGGGACAAAGTTGATATTTCTAACATCTCTAGTCAGTACTCTTCACCCTTTCAAACAAAGCTCGATAGACAGGCTCACCCTTTTTTTGCGTGCCTATTTCCCGTTCTGTGGGAACTGGTAGCGGATTTTCGGCTAGCCATTCTTCTGTACCAACTTTCTGAAAAGCTGAATTAGCAGCAAAGCGATCGCGCATTTCCACAGCCACAAATTCCATATCTGATTGCAGAAATACCAACCCCCCAACTGCAAGATACTTAGCTAAGTCTGCCACTAGTTCTGGTTGGACTACACGACGTTTAGCGTGGCGGGTTTTAAACCAAGGATCGGGGAATTGAATTGTAACGCGTTGTAAACTTCCTAGAGGGAGGGCAGATAAAAGCGAATGCAGTGAGTTATTCACATTGCAAAATAAATAGTGCAGGTTTGTTAAACCTAATTCAGAACGTAACTTATTAGCTTCCACCACCAGCGGTTCCCGAATTTCCAAGCCGAGAAAATTCCAGTTGCGTTCTATCTTGGACATATCCAACAAAAACAGTCCCTTAGCGCAGCCAATATCTAAATGTAGTGGTTGATTTGGCTTTGCATAAATTTTTTCCCAGTCCAGGGGACTTGCTGGTGTTTGATACTTTTTACCAAGTGGATTAACATGCTGGCGGACTCGGACTGCTGCCAAAATTTTTTCTCCTTTACGTGAAAATATCCTGTGGTGAAACTTCAGGTTATATCAATTCAAAAAATGTTTGCGACCGAGACCCCATCCTCACTGACGCACACCCTCCCCGAAGCCTTGTAGAGGGTTGGGTAGGGTCTTATCTATTTTTTTCAAATTGGTATTACAAGGAAGTCTAGCAAAAGTATGCCAAAATTTATCGGTCTATCATTCAATTGCCTACGCAGCAGCAAGTTTGTACAACAGTCTCAGTCAAATACGTCATGCTTACATTGTTTTTTTAGGTTTTTGAGAAATTTATATTTTGGAAGTCCCTCATTTTGCATTAATCTCTAGAATTAAAATGCCTTAACACATTTGCTCTAGTCGTGGAGGAAGGAAACTTAAACAGTGGATATTTTAGATTTATTTTATAAGGGTGGGCCAGCGATGTGGCCATTGCTAGTTCTATCGATTCTGGCTTTGAGTGTGATTTTCGAGCGTTTGTGGTTCTGGCTGCGAATGTTGACTCAGGAAAAGCAAATAGTCGATCGCATCCTGGATGCTGCTCAGGATAATTGGGAAGTAGCTGCCGACATCGCAAGACAAGCAAGCCATCAGCCTGTCGGGCGTTTTCTCTATGCCCCCCTACGTTTAGCGAAAAGTGATGCGGAAACCTTTCGACTAGCACTTGAGGCTACGGCAGAAGACGAATTAGCTGGGATGCGGCGGGGCGAAAAACTTTTAGAAGCAGTGATTGCTCTAGCGCCGTTGTTAGGATTGTTAGGTACAGTTTTGGGTTTAATCCACTCTCTGCGCTCAATTCGGATTGGCGATTTGGGAACTGAATC
Source organism: Nostoc sp. JL23 (assembly GCF_017115065.1). Lineage (NCBI taxonomy): Bacteria > Bacillati > Cyanobacteriota > Cyanophyceae > Nostocales > Nostocaceae > Nostoc > Nostoc sp. JL23. The sequence continues at coordinate 53,759 of NZ_JABXKN010000111.1, read as the reverse complement.
TACTGCTGGGGTGACTACTGGTATTGGTGAATCCTTAATTAGCACGGCAAGTGGGCTAATAGTTGCCATTATTAGTTTGGTATTTTACCGCTTATTTCAAAGTTTTGTAGTCAACCAAGTCAAAGTTTTTCGGAAGGCAGGGAATGAGATGGAATTGCTCTATCGCCAGTCTCCTCCTGACTTTAGCAATAGGACATCCGCAATTGTGGCAGAAAATTTCACTCCACCCCGCAAGCCAGGAAAGACTAGAGTTTCTGAACCTCCTGAACCCCCAAATACACCTAATTAATAGTCAATAATTCAACCCCTGAACCAGGCTTGAGAGTGAGACATGAAAGTTAATCTACATACTCCAATTGAAGAAGTCCAAATTCAAATCATTCCTTTAATTGATGTCGTTTTTTGTATCCTGACATTTTTTTTATTAGCAGCTTTACAATTTACACGGCAACAGGCAATAAATGTTGATTTGCCTAAAGCCAGCCCCAGTACAGTCTCTGGAATAACCTCACAGAGTGGAAGTGTGATTGTTACCATCGATGCTGTGGGCAATACTTACATAGAAAAACAGCCTGTAAAACAGGAAGATTTGAGACAGAGCTTAAAACAGTATCTCCAAGCAAACCCTAATGCCATTGTCGTGCTGAATGCTTCGCGCACAGCAACTTACAATGATGTGATTGAGACATTGGACTTGCTACGACAAGTAGGGGGCGATCGCGTTTCTTTGGGAATTATTCCTGGCCCATCTCAACCACCCATAAACTCGCCTAACCAGCTGGCTATCCCCTCTTTCCCAATCAATCCTGGAACTGGTGCAGTACCAGGAATCAATCCCGAAGGGAATATTACCCCAAAATTCCCCTTAGCACCTAATTCTGTACCCTTTCCTAGCATCACTCAGCCTCCAACTGGGCAAGGCATCAGTCCTATCAATCCTGGTATTTCTCCGGTGGTTCCTAACTCAGCAGCGCCTCAAGCGCCTATAGCACCCAAACAAACCCAACCTCCTCTTAAAAGATGAGATAGGGGAATGGGGAATTGGGGATGGGGCATAGTAGTTCCGAGTTCTGAGTTCTGAGTAAATAAGTGAAATTTCCCACTCAAGCACTTAGCATTGGCTCAAGGCCCCGCTACCGCTAACAGCACTCAGCACTCCTGAAGGGCATTGGGCATGGGTTATTCTCTTGTGTCCCTTGTCCCCCACTCATCACTCCCAATTCTCCCTTCAAGCCTTTTACCAAACCTAAAGATATCTAGAATAAATCTCGGCTAAAGAAAAAAAAGCTGCTAATTTACAAATAATTGGTTGAGCTTTAAAGATTTTTCCACCTATAGATTGAGCAACATAATCACCAATTACCATCCACATTTCATACCAAATTGGGGAAGGATGTCCAAATAGGTTAACAGATTGAAAAGCGCTTGTATCAAGCGTATTTCAGTGTGTCCTAATTACAAATTACAAATTACTAATTAGTATCAGGGGTTGTGGCATGAATATCGTGACGCTTTTAATTGTTTGGCTAGTAACAGCTATCAGCTTGTTGATAATTAGTAAATTGCCTTTGGGAGTTGAAATTGATACTCCTGGGAAAGCGTTTCTTTCTGCCGCAGTGCTTGGTATCGTGACGGCAATAGTCAGACCGATTTTAAGCCTCATTTTTGCAGTACCAAATCTACTCACATTAGACTTATTATCCGGCATTTTCACATTTATGATTGCCGTGGTTTGTTTTAGTATTGCTGCTTGGTTAGTAGAAGGTTTTCGCCTGCGTTACGGGATTTGGAGTGCTGTTATTGGAGCATTTACGCTGACTATAATTAACAGCTTAATCTACAAAATATTGGGCGTCTAAAGCTAAGAGTTAGGAGTTAGGAGTGATGAGTTGTTAGTGACTCTAAACTCTGGCAATTTTAGATTTTGAATTTTGGATTGAAGTAAAAATCTCAAATCTAAAATTGAATAACTCCCATCTCCTAACTCTTAACTATTCGTTGGAACTTGGAGGAGCAACTGGGGTAGTTGATTGTTGTTTACGTTGCTCACGTTTTTTGCGATCGGCTGAGAGTATATCTGCCATCACTATTAGCGCTTGCGCCATTTTGTCTAGGTTAGAACGGTATAATTCCAAATCCTTGTTGAGTTTGTCATCAGAGAGGTGCAAGCCAGCAGCGATCGCTTTTAGCGCCTCAGTGAGTTGCTTTTCGTCTTTGACTAATTCGGGATCTGATTGTTCTAATAACGAAAATACACCAATTGCGAACAAACGGTTGTATTTAAAGTTAGGATTATTGGCGATCGCTTGTAAGGTTGCTTGCAAGTCAGCATCTCGATCTAAGTGAGTAGTTTGGCCTAGCCACCCAATTAAATCTTTAACTGGCAAACCTTTAGCTACAGCTTGCAATCTCTGGGCATCCTGCCGATAGAGTTGCGGATCTGTTTCTATAGCCTGACATAAGGCGTTAAAAATTGATTCTTGATCTCGTTCTGGTTGATAGCCTTCCATGAAGCGATCAAAAGTAGTGACGACACCCAAGGCATAAATTGGATTGTAGCTAAAATCGATATTTACTGACAGCAGATGCATTTCCACCATCAATTCTTCTACTACCCGACGATAAATAGTGTTGATCGGACGGGTGTGAAGATTGTAGAAAGTTCGCTTTGTATCAGAGACTGTACGGACGTTATTCACAAAGAAAAAAGAAATGTTAAGGGCGACGTATCTTTATTTTCTCGCTTAAAGGCTACTTTGCCAAGTTGAGCTTTGAGCGGGTTACGGTTTCATTTACAATATATACACATCAAAAGTATTTTATAAGCTGGTAACTACAGCAAATAAGACCTTTTCTCCTAAAAAACTAGCCAAAAATTATTATCCTTAATGATTTATTTTTTGTATTTATGAACTTATCGCCGCAGCTAATTGCTTTAGGTGAGTATCTAGCTGGTGAATTTGATAATCGCGAACAAGCCATAGCAGAACCAGTTTGGTATGTCCACCTGTGCTTGTGGCAAAGACCGATTAATCTGTTCACAGAAGATAGCATCACCTTATTTGCCGAACAGGCTAACGTTATTACTCTAGATAAACCTTACCGCCAGAGGGTTATCCGGTTGCGTCAAAGGAGCGACTCTGACGCAACTGTGGAAGTACAATATTATATGCCTCAAGATCCCGGTGCATTAAAAGGCGCAGGTGACAACCCTGCTCTACTAAACACACTAACATCCGAACAATTAGATTTACTACCAGGTTGTATCCTAACAGTTACTCAAGAGAAACTAGCTGGCGATCACTATAAGTTTACCGCTACCCCACTACCAGAGACTCGTTGTAGCTTTACTTATCTTGGCAATAGCATCTACGTTTCTTTAGGTTTTGCAGCTACAGCAACAGAATTTCACAGCTACGACAAAGGAATTGATCCCGCAACTGGAAAAGCAACCTGGGGGGCGATTATGGGGCCTTATCGCTACACCAAGCGAAATCAGTATTCAATAAGGTAAAGTTATGAGTTTTTGAGTTATGAATCAACTTCTAGCTCTTAACTTCGAACTCTTTTTTAGCTGGCAATGCTACGAGGTACACCTTCTAAAGCTTCCTGTTCTGTTTCAAAGATTTCAAAAACAGTATCCATCATCGTCACTTCAAACACGAGTTTGGCTTCTGGATGTACATTGCAGATGCGGAAACTGCCTTTGACTTTATCAGCATCACGCATTCCAGCTACCAAAGACGTAAGACCAGAACTATCAATAAAATTTACCTGAGCCAAATTTACAACTACATGGCGACTGAGTTTGGAAATACACTCTTGTAACTTCAGACGAAATTGCCAAGCCGTGGTGATATCCAGACGGCCTGATGGTGTCAAGACGATAACAGTGTTTCCGTCTTGGGTTGTATAAGTTTTTTGGTCTATATGAATCACTAAAGCCCTCCCGGTGGCATTCCTTTTAAGATTAACTAGTGACAGAATTTTCTAATGCTGTCACTTGAGATTAACAAGCTATAGCTAAATTTGTCACCTTTTTCGGCTAAGTGCTTAACTTTAGTAGTTATAACTCACCAAAATAGTGGGAGAGAGGAGGGAGATGAGTGAGATGAAGGAGTCGGGGAAGATCAGGATAATTATCATAACTCCTAACTCCTAACTCCTAACTCAGCACTCAGCACGGGCTAAACGCCCCGCTACCGCTAACAGCACTCAAAACTATTTGGGTGTCCAATTAATCCAATCTTGAGGTTTGAGGAAAGTCTCATACAACTCGGCTTCAGGGGAATTGGGTTCCGGTTGATAGCCGTATTCCCAGCGCACTAGGGGAGGTAGGGACATGAGAATTGATTCGGTGCGTCCATTGGTTTGCAGACCAAAAATAGTGCCTCGGTCATAAACCAAGTTAAATTCTACATAACGTCCCCGACGGTAGAGTTGAAAATTCCGTTGGCGATCGCCATACTCTATCCCATTGCGCCGTTCTACAATTGGTACGTAGGCTGGTAAAAATGCTCTGCCACAGTCTTGCACAAAGCCAAACAAATCTTCCCAATTGCGGGTTGCTGGTGTTCCCACTTGGTTGCTATAAATAGCCGCTTCCCCATTGGGATTTGGCCCGCGATATAAAGCACCCTGTCCATCTTGGTAATCAAAAAACAGACCACCGACACCCCGTGTCTCATCACGATGCTTGAGGTAGAAATATTCATCACACCACTTCTTAAACACTGGGTAATACTCTGGGTGATGTTGGTCGCAAGCCTGCTTTAATGTTTTGTGTAGATGTGCCGCATCTTCAGCAAAGGGGTAATAAGGTGTCAAGTCAAGACCGCCACCAAACCACCACACTGGCCCCGCTTCAAAGTAGCGATAATTTAGATGAACCGTGGGCACATAAGGATTATGAGGATGTAATACCATTGAAGTTCCCGTGGCATAAAAGCCATGCCCTGCGGCTTCTGGGCGTTGAGCTAAAATCGAGGCTGGCAAATGGGAACCCCAAACTTCAGAAAAGTTTACACCTGCTTGTTCAAATATTGCACCATCTCGCAGCACGCGCGATCGCCCTCCTCCTCCTTCTGGGCGTTCCCAACTATCTTCATTAAATTTAGCCACACCATCTAGTTTTGCCAATGATTCGGTAATTTCGTCTTGCAGTTGTTTCATAAACTGACTGACCCTAGTCTGGGCGTCAGGTGCTGGCAAAGACTTTGATGATTCTGCTTCTACAGTTGGTGTTTGCGAGTTGGTCAACATAGATTCCCGAACCTAAATTACAATTTCCAGAAAGCCACAAATTTTTCATTTTAAAATTTGGGGGAAACACGCGCCGACAATCTAGCTCTATTTGCCCAACCCGCTTTTTTCTTCCTGGGTTAAGCATTTATACGATTGATAGGCATCACTAGAGTTATTTTCCCTCAAATGCGTATAGGCTTGTATATTGAATTAGTTTTTTTTGAAATTATTAATTGGAATATTCTGGTATTAAGACTAAATTTTAGTCTTAAGCTTGAAGTATCGAGGATTTGACTGGTCTACTCAGAATTTTTTTGCCATATTGCTGATGTCGGCTGTTTGGGTCTGTATCGAATCGAGGCTTGTTATGTTTAGGGCATTTTTGAGTAAAGTTTTAATTTAGCAGTTGATCGTAGTTGCACGCCATACCAGAGTTACCAGAAAGTATCTAGGGAGGGGGATTAGGAAAATGCAAGGTTGGTTATCCAAATTCATCCACCGCAAACGTCGTCGGTTTTGCGCTTCTCTAGTGTGGACGTATCGAGAGATTAGTTCTGCTTCTGTAGATGAACTGTGGCAAAAAGTGGTTGACTTAACAGATGTTTCCTGGCATCCGCAACTTAAGAGTACTAATGTCCCCCACGGATTAGTACCTAAACCAGGATTAATTTTTCAAGCTGTAACACGCTTTTCGCCGATTCCCATCAGAATTTTTGTGGAACGCGTCAATCCCAGAGAGATGCTGAGTATCCGAGTGATGGCGATTCCTGGAATAGAAGAACGGGTAACTTACCAAGTAGAGTCAACGGTTTGTGGTACTTGTTTGTCTTATTCTGTAACCCTACGGGGTTGGTTATCGCCCTTGATTTGGTCTTTATCCCGTCCTTATGCAGACCGCGTTGCACGATCTTTAGTCGAGGCAGTAGAAAAGACGGCATTACCAGCGGTATCTGGTAAGAAAAAATCTCTTAATGACAGTTGTTTTGATTTTTAGGTACTGCGGAAGAAGCAAGGGAGCGGGGAGCAGGGAGCAAGGGAGAAGAGTTTTTCCCTCTGCCCCCTGTCCTTGCCCCTCTGCCTCTTTTCAATTTCCAATGCCCAAACAAAGTTAAGATTCAATTAGGTAATAATGCTATTTGCTAAGTTTTATCACGGCAGTAACAGTGATAAAACTTAGCTGACCTTACTTAAGAAGGCATCCAGTTAATACCTAAGATGTTCCCCACAAGTGTATTTATTCATTTTGAATTTTGAATTTTTATGTACGATGTCCTCGATTCCCGCTCTGTATTAGAAATTTTGCGACCAGTGGAAGACCCAGAACTCCGCAAAAGTCTGGTAGAACTGAATATGATTCGCAACGTAAAAATTGATGGTGGTAAGGTTAGTTTCACTTTAGTGTTAACCACCCCTGCCTGTCCTTTACGTGAATTTATTGTCGAAGACTGTCAGAAAGCTGTCAAAAAACTCCCAGGCGTTACAGATGTCAGCATAGAAGTGACGGCAGAAACACCGCAACAAAAAAGTTTACCTGACCGCACTGGCATTTCTGGAGTCAAAAATATCATTGCTGTTTCTAGCGGCAAAGGTGGCGTTGGTAAAAGTACGGTGGCAGTGAATGTAGCAGTGGCTCTAGCTCAAACTGGGGCAAAAGTCGGCTTGCTAGATGCTGATATTTACGGGCCCAATGACCCTACCATGCTGGGTTTGTCTGATGCCCAAATTGCCGTGCGTTCTACTGAAACAGGTGACATCCTGGAACCTGCTTTTAATCACGGCGTCAAATTAGTTTCAATGGGCTTTTTGATTGACCGAGATCAACCAGTAATTTGGCGGGGGCCTATGCTCAATGGTGTAATTCGCCAGTTTCTCTATCAAGTTGAATGGGGAGAACTGGATTATCTGATTGTAGATATGCCACCGGGAACGGGAGATGCTCAGTTAACTTTAACTCAAGCAGTGCCGATGGCAGGGGCAGTAATTGTCACCACACCCCAAAACGTAGCTCTGTTAGATTCTCGCAAGGGATTGCGGATGTTCCAGCAGATGAATGTTCCGGTATTGGGGATCGTGGAAAATATGAGCTATTTTATCCCCCCCGATCAACCAGATAAGCAATATGACATTTTTGGTTCCGGTGGTGGCTCCAAAACAGCTGCTGAATTGGGAGTGCCACTGTTGGGGTGCGTACCGCTAGAGATTTCCACGCGAGTTGGTGGTGACAGTGGTGTACCGATAGTTGTTGGCGATCCAGATTCAGCTTCAGCAAAAGCATTAACAGCGATCGCTCTTACCATTGCTGGTAAAGTATCAGTTGCTGCCCTGACATAATTATAAATTTTAATTTCTATCTACTTCCTGGGCTATAGCTTGGGAATACTAGGGACTGGGTGTTAGGAATTAGGGAAGTTGGGGAAGAATAACTATTGAATATTGACTAATTCCCAATTCCCAATTCCCAACAATTAAAGCTAAAGTCTAAACTGGCACAATGTTGTTAAAACGATCGCTCCCCAAAATTCGCTGGAAGTCTTGGGTTAAGCCCTGGCAGCATGTAGATTGGCTACTTTTTTGTTTGCCGATTGCTGTCAGTATTTTTGGCGGACTGATGATTCTCAGTACGGAACTGAAGCAGCCAGTAACTGACTGGTGGTGGCACTGGATGGTAGCGGGTATCGGCGTGCTTATAGCCCTATTTTTATCTCGCATCCGTTACGAACTCTTGATGCAGTGGCACTGGGTAACATACACACTGACGAACTTCAGTTTAATCGCCGTGATGATTGCTGGTACTAGCGCCAAAGGGGCGCAGCGGTGGATTAGTATCGCCGGCTTTAACGTGCAACCCTCAGAATTTGCCAAAGTCGGCATGATTATCACCTTAGCAGCCTTGCTACACACGCGGACTGCTTCTAGTCTCGAAGGTGTTTTCCGCGTTCTGGCAATCACCGCTATACCTTGGGGACTAGTATTTTTACAGCCAGATTTAGCAACATCACTGGTATTTGGTGCGATCGTCTTAGGAATGCTTTACTGGGCAAATGCTAACCCAGGCTGGTTAATTCTGATGATTTCTCCGGTGGTTGCCGCCATTTTGTTTAGTATATCTTGGCCTTTAACAGAGCCGATAGTTTTATTCAAAGAACTATCTTTTGGCCCATTAGGATTAATTTGGTCAGTTGCAATGGCTATTGTGGGCTGGCAAACTCTTCCCTGGCGTCGATTTGGTTTAGGTGCTATCGGTGCATGGACTCTCAATATACTGGGTGGTGAATTAGGAGTCTTCGCCTGGAACCATGTTTTGAAAGAGTATCAAAAAGACCGACTAACTGTATTCATGAATCCCGATCACGATCCACTCGGTGCTGGATATCACTTAATCCAATCTCGCATTGCTATTGGTGCTGGTGAAATTTGGGGATGGGGTCTGTTTAAGGGACCAATGACGCAACTGAATTTCGTACCGGAACAGCATACAGACTTTATTTTCTCCGCAGTGGGGGAAGAATTCGGTTTTGTTGGTTGTTTAGTAGTACTGTTTGTCTTCTGCTTAATTTGCTTCCGTCTACTGCATATTGCCCAAACCGCCAAAGATAACTTTGGTTCCTTGTTGGCTATTGGCGTTTTGTCCATGATTGTGTTTCAGCTGATTGTCAACATTGGCATGACTGTTGGTTTAGCACCTGTGGCAGGAATTCCCCTACCTTGGATGAGTTATGGGCGTTCTGCGATGCTAACCAACTTCATTTCCTTGGGAATAGTAGAATCGGTAGCAAATTTTCGACAAAGACAGAAGTATTATTGATTCGTCATTAGTCATTTGTCCTTTGTCCTACCCTGCGGGTACTCCTTCGGAGAACTCGTAGAGTAGCCGCTGGCGCGTCTATGTCCTTTGTTAATTGACTAATGACAAATGACTATTAACAAGTATTAAGCTATTAAAAGGAAACAAGCGAGGCTAAAAAAATGATTCTGCCTGGAGCAACTGTTCGCGTCAAGAATCCCGCAGATACCTATTATCGCTACGAAGGACTCGTGCAACGGGTGAGTGACGGCAAAGTAGCCGTATTATTTGAAGGTGGTAACTGGGATAAATTAGTTACCTTCCGCCTGAGCGAATTAGAACTCGTAGAAACCACCGCTGGACGGAAAAAAGCCAAATAAGACTTAGTTAGGAGTGAGAAGTTAGGAGTTAGGAGTTATGATTCCTCAACTCATAACTCGTGAACTCCTAACTCTTAACTCAGCACGGGCTAAACGCCCCGCTATCGCTAACAGCACTCCCATGCGCCTCCCCCTACCACAGTTTGCCACTGGCGATCGCCATCCGAACCACATTGCGGAGGTGATTGAAACTACTAGTACCGAATTTTTAGCTCAGTGTTTAGAGCCGGAAGATTTAAGCTTTCCCTCGATGCCGCCCTTTGGTAGTTGGGTCTGTTCTGTAGATGAAGAATCTGGCAATCAAATTTATGCTGTAGTGTATTATGCTACCACTATGCCCATAGATTCCGTACACAGGGCGAGAGCATTAGGGTTGTCCTTGCAAGACTTACGGGAGGAACAACCCCAAATATTTGCTATGCTCCGCACAGAATTCCGGGCTGCGATCGTGGGATTTGAACTATCTTCCCAAAATCAAAGTTATAACCAAAGAGTATATCAGTATCTTCCACCCCGTCCCCCGCAAATTCATCAAGCTGTTTATCGATGTGAACCAGAAGCTATCATTAAATTTACTGAAGAACTAGATTTTTTACGGACACTGCTGTGTATCAATGGTGCGCCAATAGAGTCTTTAACCGCAGCTGCCATTCGAGATGTATACCAGTTACGCAAAGCTGACCGACAATGGCTCATTAAAGCTGGACGTAGCTTAAGTGTGCTACTTAAAGACGACTACGATCGCTTACGTTTCATTTTGAGTCAAATCCACCCGTAGGTAGTTAATTCTTAAATAATTGCCTAGTTAGTGTAAATTAAGAAGATTTTTGATTTTTCGTCAGGTGGCTTCTTTATTTATTCATATTGATCGGGCGATCGCCCCCAAGGTAATCGCTGTTTTTCCATAGCCCCTTCAATTCCTATATATGGAACTAATATCACAAGTTCTTGTTCTGGAACCAACTTCCCAAGTTCTTGGCAAAGAACCAATTGTTCCCTTTGCTATTTTGCTGGTGGTCATCTTAGTTATACCCATCATGTTTGAGCGGCTAAGATTACCAGGATTAGTGGGTTTGGTTTTCTCAGGGCTAGTACTTGGGCCCTCAGGTTGGAATCTTTTTCAGTCTGACTCACCGATGATTAACCTACTATCAGACATTGGGTTAATTTATTTGCTGTTTGTCGCTGGGCTAGAAATTGATTTAGAACAGTTTCGCCGGAAAAAAAGTCGTGCCTTTGGGTTTGCTAGCTTGACTTTCAGTCTACCCCTATTCATGGGAACTTTAGTAGGGCTGATTTTAGGCTATAGCTGGAATACTTCAATCTTAATTGGCTCTTTATTAGCTTCCTATACCCTTTTGGCATACCCCATAATCAGCCGTTTGGGAGTGGTAAATAACGAAGCTGTTACTGTCACCATTGGAGCTACAATTTTTACAAACATTGGTGCAGTACTGATATTAGCCATTTGTGTAGCGGTCTCTAATGCTGGAGCCTTCAGCTTTGCAAAACTACTCACCTTGTCGGGTTGGTTAATTATTTACTCTGTGGCCGTTGTGACAGGCTTTGATTGGGCAGGCAAAGAATTTTTCAAACGGTCTGGAGACGATGAAGGAAACAAGTTTTTGTTTGTGTTGCTTTCTGTGTTTCTGGCAGCTGTGGGCGCTCAATTGATTGGGGTAGAAAAAATTGTTGGTGCTTTTTTAGCGGGTTTGGCGGTGAATGAAGCTGTGGGTGAAGGCCCAGTCAAAGAAAAGGTGGTCTTTATTGGCAGTGTGCTGTTCATTCCCATTTTCTTTGTTGACCTTGGCTTACTGATCGATTTACCCGCCTTTGTGAATAATCTGAACACACTTAAGTTAACGCTGTTGCTCGTAGTTGGTTTGATTATCAGTAAATTGATCGCAGCTTTGTTGACAAAACTGGTTTACCGCTATAAATGGCAAGAAATGCTAACGATGTGGTCGCTGTCACTTCCCCAGGTTGGTACAACGTTAGCAGCAACGTTAGTGGGATATCGGGCTGGGTTGCTGCCAGTAGAAGTATTACACAGTGTGATTGTCTTAATGCTCGTCACATCAACCTTGGGGCCGTTGACGACCAGTCGAATAGCTGTTGGTTTGAATTCCCCACCAGATAAAGATCCAGCACCACCTCTAGCTGAGGAGAACACATCAGAAACAGACAGTGCTTTTACTATAGTCGTACCTATATATAATCCTCAGACCCAGCAGTATTTGATTGAAATGGCGGCATTATTAGCACGTCAGTCTCATGGCAAAATTATACCCCTGGCGATCGCTACTGCTGCTGCTCACATGGATGCACCCCAGTTAGAAGCATCTCTACAACGGAGTGAGTGGTTATTGAATAAAGCCACGACACAAAGTCGAGCCTTGGGCGTAGCCGCAGAACCAATGCTGCGAATTGATGATGCCTTTGCTCAAGGAATTAGCAGAGCAGCCCGCGAACAAAAGGCTAATTTAATTGTTATGGGTTGGGGTAAACGGACTGGGTTGCGAGCGCGTTTATTTGGGAATGTGATTGATGGTGTGCTTTGGGCATCCCATTGTCCAGTAGCGGTGACACGTTTAGTAGAATCACCGAAAAAAATTCAGCGGATCTTAGTACCAATAGAAAATTTAACAGCACCAACATTACAACCTGTACAATTTGCCCAGATGCTAGCAGAGGCAAATCAGAGCCACATTACTGTGCTGAATGTGTGCGATCGCCGCACTAGTTCTAGTAAAATTGCTTGGAGGCGATCGCATCTCTCACTACTGGTATCAAAATTGGCTTTAGCCAATGCCCCAGAAATTCAAATCATTGCTCACGAAAATGTTGCCCAAGCAATTTTGCAGGCAGCAAGATTATATGACTTAGTAGTTTTACCTTTTATACGTAATCGCACCAGTCCTGGCGGATTAGCCATTAGCGATGTCACAACCCAGCTAGCCAGACAACTCACCTGCTCAATTATCATGCTTGGAGAACCGCAACGCACTCAAACCACAAATTTAATTATATCTACCACGGTTAGCAGCATTACATCTGCTGTATGATGTAAGGCAGAATACAGTTCAAGTAAGTGGACTTGGGCTGCGTTAGCGTAGTCCGCCGGAGGCATCAAATTTCCAAAAATATTGGCAATAAATGAATCGGCTGTAGGGATTTACATCTGTATTATTTGCATATATTTGTAGCGCGAGTGTCAACCCGACCTCGACTAATTTTTGGTATCCAATTAAAAACTTAATAACCGTAAAAATACTTTATATTTTTGAAGATTTGATAAAGATCGGCTGAATAACAAGCAACTTTTAAACAATTTTTGTTATTTTGCTAATTGAATTCTTAAGAAAACAGGTAAAAATATAACAGAACTACAACTGTGAAAAAATAGGTCAGTTCAACAACAATTTTTGATTGAGCCTTATTCTTTTTTTTGTTTTGTATTTTTGTACCCAAGGTGGGTAATCTAAAAGTAAGTGCAATAGCTACTGAAAATATTTGTAAGTAACTGGGAAACTATGAGAATTTTGGTGACGGGCGGTGCTGGGTTTATTGGTTCCCATCTCATCGACCGACTAATGGCTGCTGGGCATGAAATAATATGCTTGGATAATTTTTACACTGGTCATAAACGCAACATTTTGAAATGGTTAGGCCATCCGTACTTTGAATTGATCCGTCACGATATTACCGAACCAATTCGGTTAGAAGTCGATCAAATTTATCATTTAGCTTGTCCTGCTTCACCAGTACATTACCAGTACAACCCAGTTAAAACTGTTAAAACTAACGTGATGGGAACCCTGAATATGTTGGGGCTAGCTAAACGTGTGAAAGCAAGGTTTTTCTTAGCTTCCACTAGTGAAGTATACGGAGATCCAGAAGTTCATCCCCAAACTGAAGAGTATAGAGGTAGCGTCAATCCCATCGGAATACGTTCATGCTATGACGAAGGTAAAAGAATTGCTGAGACTCTAGCATTTGATTACTACAGGCAAAATAAAGTTGATATTCGAGTTGTGCGGATATTCAACACCTACGGGCCGAGAATGTTAGAAAATGATGGTCGGGTGGTGAGTAACTTTATAGTTCAAGCGTTGCAGGGTAATCCTTTAACCGTGTACGGTGATGGTTCACAAACTCGTAGTTTCTGCTACGTTTCCGATTTGGTAGAAGGATTCATCCGCCTAATGAATAGCGACTACATTGGCCCAATGAACCTGGGCAATCCTGGTGAATACACAATTTTACAATTGGCACAAACTGTGCAAAATATGATCAATCCAGATGCGCAGATTAAGTTCGAGGCACTACCTTCTGACGATCCCCGACGTCGCCAGCCTGATATCACAAAGGCAAAAACTTGGTTAAATTGGGAACCTACCATTCCTCTGCAAGAAGGTTTAAAACTAACAATAGAAGATTTTCGTGATCGCATTCAAAGCGATGTCAATAATTCAACCACCTGAGTTACGTCTAGCGTCACTCTAAATTTTCATACAGGCTAATCCCATCGGTAGCTAGTATATTTAGTTGCTGAGTTTTCCCAAATGTGTAAGTGTAAAATTGAGAACTTCTTTTTGAAGATTAAGCCCAAATATAGTGAGGAGTTAAATAAATGCGTGTTTGCGTGATTGGTACTGGTTACGTTGGTTTAGTTACAGGCGCTTGCTTGGCTCATATTGGGCATGATGTAATTTGCGTAGACAACAACGAAGAAAAAGTTAAGTTAATGAAGTCTGGGCAGTCTCCAATTTTTGAGCCGGGACTCTCAGAAATTATGCAGTCTGCTATTCAAACAGGGAAGATTCATTTTACTAGCGATCTTGCGGCTGGAGTTTCCCACGGAGAAATTCTGTTTATTGCTGTGGGAACACCACCTTTACCTACTGGTGAAAGTGATACTCGTTACGTCGAAGCTGTAGCCCGTGGGATTGGGGAAAATCTCAACGGTGGTTATAAAGTCATAGTGAATAAATCTACAGTACCCATTGGCTCTGGTGACTGGGTGCGGATGCTTGTTCTAGATGGTGTTGCAGAGCGTCAGAAAACACTGATACCCGCAGGTGGAGTGCCGAGTGATGAGAAATTACCTGAATTTGTAGCCGAGTTTGATGTAGTCAGCAATCCAGAGTTTTTGCGCGAAGGTTCGGCAGTTCACGACACCTTTAACCCCGATCGCATTGTATTAGGAGGCAATAGCCAAAGAGCAGTAGCCTTAATGCAACAGCTGTATGCCCCAATTGTAGAACGCAAGTACGCTGACGATCAATCTTTACCCCCTGTGCCAATTTTGGCAACAGACTTGAGTTCCGCGGAGATGATTAAATACGCCGCTAATGCCTTTTTAGCCACTAAGATTAGTTTTATTAACGAAGTTGCTAATATTTGCGATCGCGTCGGTGCTGATGTCACTCAAGTAGCCAAAGGCATTGGTCTAGACTCCCGCATTGGTAACAAGTTTTTACAAGCTGGTATTGGTTGGGGTGGTTCTTGTTTTCCCAAAGATGTTTCGGCTTTGATTCACACTGCTGATGATTATGGCTATGAAGCCCAGCTAATGAAAGCTGCTGTCAGTGTCAACGAACGCCAACGCTTGATTGCTCTGGAGAAACTACAACAAGTTCTGAAAATTCTCAAAGGTAAAACAGTCGGACTACTCGGACTGACCTTCAAGCCAGATACCGACGACTTGCGCGATGCTCCAGCCCTAATTTTAATCGAGCAACTAAACAGACTAGGAGCCAAAGTTAAAGCTTACGATCCTATTATTTCCCAAACAGGTATGCGTCATGGTCTTTCTGGCGTGTTAGTAGAAACCGATGCCGAAAGATTAGCTGACGGCTGCGATGCTTTAGTACTCGTCACCGAATGGCAGCAGTTCAGCACTCTGGACTATGTGAAGATGGCGAAACTAATGGCTCACCCCGTTATCATCGATGGTCGTAACTTCCTTGACCCTGAAACACTGATACGTGCAGGATTCCAATATGTAGGTGTGGGAAGATAAAAAGTGATGAGCAATCAATAATGGATAAGAATTGCTTGCAATTTATAATCCATAATTCCTAACTCCAACTCTTTTAAAAACTGAAAGATTTACAATACCGCCTAGAACTATCTAGGCGGTATCTAATTTTGTTTTAGAACTTCGCACAAAAATGCTAAAAAAACCTGAATTCGACTGTTTATACCATTTTGGATTTTAGATTTTAGATTGTGAAACATCTATTGGATAAGTGTTTTAGTTTTCCATCTGTCGCAATCATTTTTCAAATTGGTATTATTCATAATAGTGTCCGTCTGATTAGCTAAATCTTGACTAAGCAAAATTGTCCCTTGCCTACTCGGAAAGGGACAGACTTGGACTTTAGTTCAAGGTAAGGAGAGGTTAGACGAACTTACATTAAAAAATTTTACTTGCCTTCTTTGCGTGAAACTATCATATTAAGCGCTATGCGGAATACGTTCAATTTCAGCATATCCACTGAAAATAATTTTTTGACCTTCAGTTTCTAATCGGTTGAGGCGCATTTTCACTCCATCAAGGTCAAAACGATCCAAATCGACCATATTATCTAAAATTTCTACCAGCGCTACGCTCAAGGTTTGCGAGATTTCCCGTTGTGCTTCTGGCACTTGGTCAAGTTGAATTTTCGGATCTTTGAAGGAAACTCGCCGCCGCCTTTCAATACCTATAGTTAAAATCATGCTTAGGGGTACGAGTTCGCCATTGTTTAAATCTGCTTTTGCTACAAGCTGTAAGCGATTTTCTGGCAATAGCTGTATCTGAACATCCGTAAAGGAGACTGGTTCACCGCCAGATAATTCTGTCAGTGATGGTACGGTGAGGTTAAGCAGGCGCTTTTTCACCAGTTCTGCATTAAAGGCTTGGTTTATGCCTGCTTCTGATAATATGACTTGAGCGATCGCTTGAGTGGGCTGCTTAAGGCTAAGTTTGCCACTTAAAACCGAGCCGAAGTCAATGGCTACCGCATCAGTTTCAAACGACATCTCCTCAACCGCGAAATCTTTCCGAATCACCAAGCCACGACCGCTCATTTTGAAGCTATCAATGCTGCCTTGCAAGAGCTTGCTGGAGGGGTAGCAGCGCACAAAGACTTCTACTGACTCGCTTTGGGTAAACAGGTGGCGAATCGTTTGGCTGGCGACCGTGTTGAGCATCCGCTCTCCCCAATCTGTGCCTTTAGGATCTTGTAAACCAGTAAGTCCGCCGAACATGTGGTTTTGGGTCTCTAGAAGTTCTTTGTACTTTTGTAACAAATCGTGAAGAATACAGCAAGCGATCCCGTGATTAATTGTGCTGATAGGTAGGAGTTGGATAACTGATGATTAGAAGGTCACTGTGTTAAATGTTACTTTTGTTCTAGTAAGTGGGAATAATTGAACTAAGTTATTGCTAAGATTCTCACCAGTACTAAATATGATACAGCTAAATATTCTAGAACTTATTAGCGCAATGCCAAAAAATTGCTCATCTCGATGGAGTAATTACGCCAGAAGAAGCTAAGGTGTTAGAAACGATTAACAATGAGTTATTTGTCTATGTTCTCGATTCAATAGACCAAATTGCCAAATATCTCCTGTAAAAACAGCCCCTTGTAAATTTGCCTCTTGAGAATTGTTGATTGAGAGAAGAACGTTTTAAAGAATAGCAAAATTCAGCCAGTATATCTTCTGGCTCGAATGACATCTCAAAATAGCTTCTAAAAGTGTATGAGTGATTTGGTTAAAGGATGGGAGTTTTGCTCATACTTGGATAATTCGTAATTCGTAATTCGTAATTGAGTTTTTTTAAATAACATCAGTTTTTCATAGGTTCGATTGTCATACAACTTGTATGACAAACGTAATAGACCTCTTACCTCGTCAACAACTTCCGTCGTAGATTATCCAATGCTGCATTCGCACTAACATGACGAATTAAAGCTCGACCTCGTACTTTACCAAACTGATATTCAAAACTTGTCACTTCATCCTTTGGCCCAGCTAAACCAACGTAAACTAAACCCACTGGCTTTGTATCTGTCCCTCCAGTGGGGCCAGCAATACCAGTAATACTCAATCCCCAAGTTGTTGCAAGGCGGGTTTTGACTCCAACAGCCATTTGCTCTGCAACGATCGCACTTACCGCCCCAAATTTATCTAAATCTTCCTGGTTAACCTCCAGCAGCTTAACCTTTACCGAATTGTCATAAGAAATTACTCCACCCCAAAAGTAATCAGAACTCCCAGAAATTTCGGTCAACATTTGCCCTAAACTGCCACCAGTACAAGATTCTGCCACTGAAAGCGTTTCTTTTGATGTCCGCAATAACTCACCGACAACGGAAGCAAGAGTATCATTATTAACGCCGTAAAAATCCAGTCCGGCAATTTCTTTAAGTTGTTTCTCAATGGGCACAATTAGTTCTTCTGCGGCTGCTTCTGAAGTGGCTTTAGCAGAAACTCGCAATCTTACTTCCCCTTTACCTGCATAAGGGGCTACTGTGGGATTTGGTAACTTCAAATAAGAAGCAACCTTTTCCGCCAAAGCAGATTCACCAATACCCCAAAACTTTAAACTTCGGCTGTAAATAATTTCTTTACCCCAACCTTGACTTTTGAGAAAGGGGACGGCTGTTTCTTCCCACATTGGGTACATTTCACTGGGAACACCGGGAAAGGTAAAAATCGTGATTTCAGGACGGGGTTGCCAAACGATACCGGGTGCTGTTCCTGTGGGGTTGGGGAGAATTTCTGCACCTTGGGGAATCAAAGCCTGTTTGCGGTTACTTGGTGACATAACCTGACCTCGTTGGGCGAATTTCTGGGTTATATCTTCGATGATTTCTGGGTTTTCTACCAACGGGACTTTAAAAAAATCGGCGATGGTTTCGCAGGTGAGATCATCTGGTGTGGGGCCGAGTCCACCAGTGAAAATAAGAATTTGCGCTCTGGAAATAGCAATTTCTATAACTTGCTTCAACCGTTCTGGATTGTCCCCAACCACTGTTTGATAGTAATGGGGAATTCCTAGCTGCGCTAATTGTTGCGCCAAAAATTGAGCATTGCCGTTGAGGATATCTCCCAACAGCAATTCAGTACCAACACAAATAATTTCTGCACTCATTGGAAGGAATAGTAAGAAGTGAGCAGTTAGGAGTTAGGAGTTAGGAGTTAGAAGTTAAAAACTTAAAACTCATCACTCTTAACTCCTAACTATAATGTCAGGCTAATGCTGGTACAGGAATTTCCAGGTGAGGATATAAGGGGAAGCGATCGCACAATGCCGCTACCCGTTGACGACAATCTTGGGTTACTACGTCGGAATCTGGAGAAAGTAAGCGATCGCTAATAATATTGGCAATCTCAGTAAATTCTACTACTCCTAAGCCCCGTGTGGTCATTGCTGGCGAACCTAACCTCAGACCACTGGTAACAAATGGTGATTGCGGATCAAAGGGAATAGTATTTTTGTTAGCAGTAATATTCACAGTACTGACTAGCTGATCTGCCTGCTTTCCAGTTAGACTTACAGAGCGTAAATCTACCAAGATTAAATGATTATCAGTGCCGTTAGATACTAACTTTAAACCACGATTTTGCAATTGTTCGGCCAAGGCACGAGCATTTTCAATCACTTGGGCAGAATAAGTTTTAAATTCAGGCTTGAGGGCTTCTCCAAAAGCTACTGCTTTACCAGCAATAACGTGTTCTAATGGCCCGCCTTGGCTGCCAGGAAAAACAGATTTATCTAGCTTTTTACCTAGTTCTGCGTCGTTAGTCAAGATTAAACCACCTCTAGGGCCGCGTAGAGTCTTATGGGTAGTTGTTGTTACTACGTGACAGTGAGGAATGGGATCGGGATGAAGACCAGTGGCAACTAAACCAGCAATGTGAGCAATATCGGCAAGTAAGTAAGCGCCGATTTCATCAGCAATACTACGGAACTTTTCAAAGTCAATTACACGGGGATAAGCCGAATAACCACAAATCAAGAGCTTAGGACGCTCCCTCAGCGCCAGCTCGCGAATTTGATCGTAGTCAAGTTGTTCTGTTTCTTGACTGACACCGTAGTGGCTAACTTGGAACCACTTACCTGAGAAATTGACAGGGGAACCGTGGGTAAGATGTCCACCATGAGACAAATCCATTCCCATAATTTTGTCCCCTGGTTCTAGGAGTGATAGGAACACAGCAAAATTGGCTTGTGCGCCAGAATGGGGTTGCACATTCGCATGAGTAGCCCCAAATATCTGTTTAGCGCGATTGATCGCTAGTTGCTCGATTTTGTCGATAAACTCACAACCGCCATAGTAGCGTTTGCCAGGTAAACCCTCAGCATATTTATTTGTCAGTACCGAACCTTGAGCCGCCAGTACAGCAGCAGACGTAAAGTTTTCACTAGCAATCAACTCCAAGTGATCTCGCTGACGCTGTAGTTCGTCGTTGATTAACCCTGCGATCGCCGGATCGCTGGAAGAAAGAAAGTCTGAATTAGTCCTAGTCACTTGAATTATCCTTATGGAAATTTGTACAACGGCTGATTTTGCTTGGACGTAGCACCTAAATATACAGTCAAGGGCAATGGTTTTTGACTGCTGTACAGAGGCAATTAATCATCTCCGTACTCTGGAGGTTTATTTGTGCCAACTTATTTATTATTAGACCCAAGCTCGATTAATGCATTAATTATCATAACGTTGCTTTTTGAAATCCTCACGTTGCTGCGTGTTGTGAGGTCGTTAGACAGTATTCTTTATGAACCTATGTTAAATCATGCTTACTGCGTAGGCGTAGGCCGTCGGAGACATCGCTGCTCTGTGGAATGAACTTCAGAATGATTCGTGAACAACAAGAACCCCGACTTCTTTAATAAATCGGGGTTCTGCGGGTTGCAATTCTCACAAATCAAAAAATCAAATAGGATTCATATAGCGATTTTGATAGTAAGCCAAAATCTGGTTAACTCGTTGCCGATTTTCTAAGCTAGAGTTTGGTGTCCACAAAAGGCTCAAGCCAGCAATTTGACTTTGATTGTAATCAAACTGTTGGGATGACTGGGGAATTAAATCCACTTCCACCCCTTCGACTTGACGTAAATGAGCTGCTATTTCTCTATAAACAGCTAAAGGCAAACCAGCGAATTCAACTTTTTCCTTAGTCTCCATCTTTATGAAGCTCCCACATTAAAGGTATTTTGGGGGGGCGTTGTCACTGAAATAGCATTGCCGCTAGCAGATGCCGCTGACGACGTTGATTTGACAGTCCCTTCCCCTACCATTTTGGCAACTTCAATACCATATTGTTCCAAAATCACGATGGGGTTGTAGCCCTGATTCATTTCAATACGTTTAATCAGTACGCCATTTGCTAATCGCTGTCCCGCCTGTACATACCTACTTGTCGGCTCATCGGGTACTTTGATAATTGCCTGTGGTTCTTTACTAATTAGCACTACACCAGTCACAACCACTGCCATTGCTAACTCAGGCTGTGCTGGCGGTGGCAATACAGAGACTAAAGTGGGGTTAGGGACAACTTGAGGCAAAACTTTAGGCAACACTGAAGTCAAGGTAGGATTGACTTTTTTTGGTAGAGAATTTTTTGGTAGAGAAGAAACGTTGTTTTTCTTTGGATTTAAAGCGATGCTGCGTGTTGGAAGTTTTCGTACTGCTAGTGATGCAGTAGGTAGCTTAGGAACCACGGGAACTGGTCTTCCAGATGTTTTAGACATTCCGGGAACAGTCTGCCCAAAAAGTTGTGCAAAAGGATCGCTTCGATCTTTTGATACCACAAGTTCCCGTGTCCGCTCTGTAGCATTAGTGGATTGAATCAAGTTAACAGATGCAAGATTAACTTGTGATACCTGTTTGGCCGGTATCACTGGATTCTTAAAGGATTGAGCCGCTGGTGGCGACTGTTTTGCTATTTTGGGAATTGGCACAGGATTGATGGCTTGTTGTGTATCTTCAGAAGCACATCCGGCGATCGCCAAAGCTAGAATAGCTGCAATTGTAATTTTTGAAGTTATGCCCATGAGCCTTTCTCAAAAGCCATTGGAAAATTGAAAAGTGGAAATCAACATGCCTAAAATTTGGATAAAAGGCAAAGTATGTTCCCTTTATAACCTAATTTTTTACATTTCAAGGGTTATTTTTAGCACTACACACGCAGTATAACTGCGGTTTGTTATTTGTTTGCAGTCAATCTTCTGCCACACCCATAAGCTCTTTCATCAAATCTAGTCCTTTCTTGACTCGACGGGAAACTGTTACTACACTGATGCCCAGATGTTCTGCAACTTGTTTTTGGGTCAAATCTTGCAAAAACACACATTCCAACACATCGCGGGTGCGTTTTTCTAGCTGAACCAACGCTTGTTGTAAGCGAAGTTGGTCTTCTTGTGCCAGTTGAAAACTGCGATAGTGAGGATCTGGAACCAATTCTCCCAAGCAGGTAGAACCTTCTTCTCCATCTTGGATTGGCACATCAAGACTCAAGGGAGCGCGATTGACCCATGCTAATTTAATTTCTTGCCATTCGTTTGGAGAAATTTCCAGTGCTGCTGCTAATTCCGAGTCAGTTGGTTGACGATTGTGTTTTTCACGCCAAGAACGTGATACTCCTATAGCTTGCTGTTGGAGCGCTAACCATCTCCGAGGAATTCGCACGGTGACACCTTTATCTCGGAGATAGTGTTGAATTTCACCCCGAATATAGGGAAGAGCGTAGGAACTGAAGGCATGTCCCTTGGAAATTTCAAATCTTTCAATAGCTCTGATTAAACCCAAACATCCAACCTGGAGCAAATCATCATAGGTTTCATGACATTGATTTGTCCAATAGTGAGCTTCTTTTCTCACAAGTCCAAAATTGAGTTTTACCAGTTGATTGCGGATATTTTCTGACGGAGATTGCTGATATTCTCGCAACAACTGCCAAATTTCGTGCTTTAGTTCATTGGTGACTGTGGTAGGCATAGCACCGGGTTTATTGAGCAAATAAAGAATCAATTATTAGCTTTTTAAATTCAGCTGCGATCGCACAATATCAAATGAAATATGGCGATATATTTCCTAGCAAATACTATGGTAGATAATAAAGAGTTTCTATCAAAATTCCATAAGCTACTTGACAATCGAGCAAAATTTAAATGGGCGAAATCGTTATTTAGTTGGTTATTTATCTTTGGTATGGCCTGTAGCTTTTTTAGAACCACATAGAAATAAAATATAAAATTAATCACTAAATATCAAACCGAGATTGTACTTAACTTGAATTAATTAATTATGAAGTTAATTTAGATAAACGAAACAATAGTAGTCGAGCTTTTGTTTGATAAGCAAAAGTTGGATTTACAGTAAAATTACGTACTCATTAAACTGAGATTTATCCAATAGTTAAAAATTACTAATATTTTAAAAAATCTTATGTATATTTACGCAAGGCAATAAAAAAAGGGCGTCTCACCCTTTTTTGCACTTAAGTCTATAGTGTTTTAATGAAAGGGAAAAGGTTAAAGGGATGAATCAAGTGATCCATAAGACTGAGGGATAAAAATTTTCCCGATTACCAGAGCTATTTTGACCCCAATTTTACTCAGATTTAACTTTTCGCCATTTTTGTAAAAAATCTATCCACCCTCTTTTTTAAAGAGGGTGGATAGTTTAACTTTTGCGATCAAGTCTGATACTTACAGAATTGTCGTTTTGAGTGCCAGTCAGTTGCCTTACTTTCGAGGATTTAGCCACGAGCCGATTCAACCCGTGCATAAAATAGACCACGAATCTTGACTTCTTTAGGTTCGCCAGCACCTAAATCTGTATCAGATGGCTGTTCGCTCTCGAAAGTGCCAGCAATTTCACCGCTAGAACTGTCTATTTTGGCGATTTGCAGAGAAATCTTGCCATTGAGATTTTCAGCACGCTTGACATTAGTGCGGGTAAGTTCTTCATCATCTGCTTGGGCAGGGAGAGCTACGGCATTATCATAGCCACTGACGACACCACGACCTTTGGGATCTAGGAAGGCAGCACCACGATAGGAAGGAACTTTAAAGCTGCCTTCAAAGTCCGTAGAGGTGTTAATACTGGTCAAGCTGGGTTGGCTTTGAGCAACCAAATTTTTGATAGTGAAGAGGAAAGGTACTCGTTCACCACCAGGAAGTTGCACAGTGATGGCTTGGAAGTCAAGACCATCAGTTTCTGTAAAAGTCAGGCTATTATCTGCGTTGACTTTCAGATTACCTTGCACCTGGTCAATAGTGGAAGTGTATCTGGTCAACAATTTGCCAGCAACAAATTCTGCTTCTTGCCGTTTATTAGCAGGTTCTTCTTTAATGAAGAAGCTAGTTGGTTCCAAGCAAAGTTCTTTGATGGTATAAGACTGGCTAGAATCAATGGGAAGGGAACCACGGCTTGTTTCTGCTAGTTGGGGGCATTTGTTCGCCAAGCCAGTGCCGCGAATTTGATCGTAAGTGAGTACATCTCTACCACTACTGCTAGCAGGAGCATCACTACAAGCGGTTATTAGCCCCAGGCACAAAGCCAAGAATGCAACAATTAAAGCGCGATACCTCATGGTCAACCTCAATCTCAAAAATTAATATCTAAGTTGTAAAACTGCATCGAAGCTTTGATCTCTGATGAGAAGCCGCTACTCTGCGAAAAGCTACCTTTGTTCGGACACGGCTTTGCTCTGATTAAGAGAGTTGAAGCAAGTGTTCGGGTGTCTAGTTATCAGACGCTGCTCAAACTTTTCTCTGCTAAACGTAGTTAAACGTATCGCTCTCTTGAGCTTGGGGTGTAAATTCCAGACTAAGTAGCACACTGCATCCATTTTGGATGTGTGTCACTAGGGGAGCAAAAAACCAGCAGTTTTACTGTTGGTGGCATTTGTTTAGAGTTGGGCGAGTGTATGAGTAAGCCTCACACAGAGAAGCATAAATGCTTGTGCCTTGAAAAATGCGAACAGTGGTGTCTGCTTCGCACTTTGCTTTTGCTTATCGCAAAAGCGGCGTCGCCCAAGTCTTTTTGTATCATGTATGTGACGCCACTACATACAGCCCATTGTTAGATGGGTAAATCAGCCAGATCATACGATTTTTTTTAACTCAAAATCAAAGTTCTCAAAATCCAAGAAAGTCTCGTACCGATCGCATCTAGCTTCTGTAAAGCCTATGCTAAAGGTTACTACGCTCTTTTTGGAGCGATCGCAATTGCTTTTGATAAAGATACAAATCTAGTTATATTCACCTCTAACTAGGGCAAGTGAGGAGATGCGATAACAGGGAGACAACTGACAAACTAGGGAAAATTAAAAATCTCCGGTAAATTTGAGTTGACCTCATTTATACGGAAAAGGTGGCATGAAGGATCACAAAAATATTGAATCAGAGAAGTTGTCTGGTAAACTGCAAGCGATCGCAACTGTAGTGTATGATGCCGCTACAGCTTGTGAAGGCGATACTGTAGCTCTTTTGGCTTTGCTGCGGCAATTAGAGCAGTTACACCGAGAGATCCGGGATGGGGTTTTTCAAGAGAGTTTGCCTGTTAACCGTCGCCAACTTTACTCACTGCTGAAAGATATTGAGTCTGAGGGAGGCTGGCCCTATATTGAGCGTATGAGGCTACAAGCCTTTTTAGCGAATTTGCCACAAGAGGCTCCCGAAGAAAATAGCCATGAACTTTTGGAGAGCGATCGCTCCTTTGGCTGATTAGCTCGAAATTTATTTCTAGCTCTGAATTAATAACTCTGGTCGCCTCATCAACCGCTAAACCAAGAGCGGTTGCTCATTGAGGCTTCAACCTAATTTATAATTCTTAATTAAAAAGGATTTGTACGGGTTATCCCATCACAAAGAAGGCGATCGCGCTCCTCAAGATTGTGGTTGTGCTTAAGGTAATCACCCACCCAATTGCAACCACGAACAAGCAGATCATCAAGATGTAAATTCCACAGAATTATCGTGTTGTCATCACTAGCTGATGCTAGTGTTTGACCATCTGGGCTAAAACTCACACTTAATACCGGAGCGCGATGCCCATTGAGACTTTTAATTAATTTACCATCACGGCTCCAGAGTTTCACTGTACTGTCCCAACTGGCGGCGGCTAGTAATTCACCATTTGGGCTGAAAGTCACGGCATTGACGCTATCACTGTACCCTTTTAATAAAGTTTTTAATAACGTCCCATCCCGTCGCCACAGTTTCACGGTGTTATCCCAGCTAGCAGAAGCCAGCAATTCGTCAGTAGGACTAAAGCTGACACCCAATACCCAGCTATCATGAGGCGAGAAAGTTTTGAGCAAAGTACCATCCCGCCGCCAAAGTTTCACTGTTTGATCGTCACTGGCAGAGGCTAAAACATGACCATCAGGGCTGAAATTGACGCTATTCACCCAACCCTGATGTCCCACTAAGGTTTTGAGCAACTTGCCCTCACGGTTCCAAAGTTTCACTGTTTTATCTTTGCTAGCTGATGCTAAAAACTGACCATCAGGGCTGAAATTGACGCTCATGACACTATCGCTATGTCCGTGGAGAGTCATGATTAAAGTACCGTCAAGCTGCCAAAGTTTCACTGTTTTGTCATAACTTCCTGAAGCCAACATTTCACCTTTTGGGTCAAAACTGACACTAGGAACTTTATTTGTGTGTCCCACCAAAGTTTTGTAAAGTCGGGTTTTGACCTCGCCATTACTGGTATACCGTTGCCAAAGTTTAACAGTGCGATCGCTACTACCAGAAGCTAGCATCTGACCATCGGGACTCCAAGCAACGCTCAAAACTCGATCCCGATGCCCTTGAAGAATAGACGGTCTTGGAGCATCTAAACTCCATAGTTTCACGCTTTTGTCGAAACTTCCTGAAGCTAGCAATTTGTTTTTTGGACTAAAAGCGATGCTAACGACAGCATCACTGTGTCCTTTGAAGGTTTTGAGTAAATTACCAGTGATACTCCAGAGGTTTATGGTATTGTCTTCGCCTGCGGAAGCAAACTTTTTACTATCCGAACTAAAGCTCAAAC
Organism: Nostoc sp. JL23; assembly: GCF_017115065.1. NCBI lineage: Bacteria > Bacillati > Cyanobacteriota > Cyanophyceae > Nostocales > Nostocaceae > Nostoc > Nostoc sp. JL23. Next base: position 27,300 of record NZ_JABXKN010000111.1, on the reverse strand, counting down.
TCCACACCGTACCGTTATGCTGCCGTAAAGTTTTGTAAGGAAAAAAGTCAAAACCGTCTTTAGTGTTACTACTCTCCCGCCGCCAAAGTTTCACTGTCTTATCTCGACCTGCTGATGCTAGGAATTTACTGTCTGGGCTAAAAATAGACACAATCACGCCTTGTTTATGTCCCTGCAAAGTTGTAACAAGGCTACCGTCCCGCCGCCAGATTTTCACTGTTTTGTCGTCGCTAGCTGAGGCGATAAATTGACCATCAGGACTGAAGTTTACCCAGTTAACCCACCCCCGATGTCCTCTCAGTATTTTTACTAAGCTACCGTCTTTGCGCCAGAGTTTTACGGTTTTATCCTTACTACCAGTAGCTAACAACTCGCCATCAGGACTAAAGTTAACGCTGTAAACCCAATCTTTATGTCCTTTGAGAGTTCTATATGAGTTGGGGTCAAATTCACCTGTAACCGAGCTTTTGTGCCAGATTTTCACTGTTTTGTCGAGGCTGGCAGAGGCTAGGGTTTGACCATCTGGGCTGAAACTTACACAGGTAACAGCATCAGTGTGACCTTTGAGGGTTTGGAGTAAAGTACCGTCAGGATGCCAAAGTTTTACCGTCTGATCTCGGCTACCTGATGCTATCAACTGACCATCTGGGCTGAAAGTTACTCCCCAGACAATATCAGTGTGCCCTTCCAAACGGTTAACCTCCGTTACCCCATAAACTGCCTGTTGCAAGGCTGTTACCACCCGCATTCGGGTATCTGGTTCAACTCCATCTGCTTGTTTAAGTCCTCTCCAAGCCCGCAAACTTTCCAATAGGGCATCAAATTCTTTATTAGATGCAAACAGAGCTTCGCTAGCAGCAGTGATGACACCAATATTCAAGTTGGTTTCACTGCGTTCAGCTCGTAGAGTTTGGCGGACTGCTGCTCTTTTTTGTAAGTCGGCTTGCCACCATAACGCTGCTATTGTTCCCCCCATAATTGCTAGGATTGCACCTGCTATCCGTGCTTCCCGCAGTCGTCGTTGCAATACCAAATTTAGTTGCTTTTGACTAAGTTGTTGGGCTGCTTCCGCTCTAGTTTTTTCAAGTTTGATTTTTTCTAATTCGGCGAGCATACCATAGTTGTTCTTTTGACGAATTGGTTCAACTAAATAATCGTGAACCAACTGGTAGCGATCGCCTAACTCTTCTCTGACTCGCAATACCAAGCCTGAACCCACCAATATTTCTAAGATCAGTTCTCCAACTTTGTCAAAGCTTGATATCGTATCTATATCATAATTATTCACTAATGCAGCCGCTAAATCAGCTTTAGTTTTTAAAGGTCGCGTCCCCTTTTCATCTGTTAACTCAAATAATAATTTCCAACTTAACTCTTCGTTCTCCTGACCGCAGTCTTTGATAACTTCCCCCAACCAGCGTTCCACCAATTTGGCCGAGCCACCACAAAGCTTATATTCTGCCAGGGTCGTAATGTTTTCTATTTGTAGTTGAGCGCCGACTATTTGTAATTCAATTGGATGTACTTCATCTAGTTCTCCTGTCAAATCCTGAACTAATCGGTTAATTAATTCCTCACTTAGTTCATAATGTGAACGTTGAGTAAGACTGTGAATTATGGCTTTGGCATCTCGGCTAGAGAATTTCCCTAAATAGTAGCGAATGTCCTTATCAAGAATATTTTTATTAATTACTCCTAAATCATATAAGCCAGTACTATTTTTTTGGCTCAAACGTTCAAACTCTAATAAATGATGTAAATAATCTTCTCGTAATGAGAGAATAATTTTTACATAAGAAATATTTAAGCATTCACTAAAAAATTTATAAAATTCTATTCTTTGTGTAGGAGGATTACTAACAAAGAAAAATTCTTCAAACTGGTCTAATATGATAACTATTGTATAATTGCGCTCACATGCTAGGCGAATTCTTTCTAGTATTATGGTGGGTGTAGAGTCAATATTAACCGATATTCCTGTGTATGCTAGTGCTTGGTTAATACTGTTGCTCAAGATTGTTATCCAATCAGTATAAACAGACAAAACAATCGGTATAGGAATGCGTTCACCGATAACTTTTCCCTTGAGTGCTGGGACTAAACCAGCTTTGAGAATTGAACTTTTACCGACACCTGATGGTCCATAAATAACTGTGAGTTTGTAGTCAGCACGGGCAATTCTTTCAATTAAGCGATTGACATCTTGTTGCCGTCCAGAAGCAGATATTTCTTGAGCAATTTCTTCAGGAATAAACGGTATTTTGTGAGGTTCTAGTACTGGGTTAATTCTGGGGCGTTGTGGCTGTAATTGACTTGCTCCGATAAAGGCACGAAAGCCATACTGATGTTCTATTTTAATTTTTTCTTGCTTCAGCTTAAAGGCTTCTGTATAGTTATGACATTCAAAAAAGTAAAGCGATCGCAGTTCCTCTAAAATCTCTAAGTAAAGTAATGGCTGATGTTGTAGCTCACAAACTACCCTCGCCCATTCCAAGTTATTGATAGCTTCCTCGCACTCACCCAAATGCCGTTGTGTGCGTGCTAGCAAGAGAAGATACCAACTTTCTTGTTGTCGTCTTCGCAAAGCGTCTCGCAGAGAAACCTGTGTTACTTCTTCGGAGATAGAAAGTGCTGTATTTGCTAATTCATGAGCCAGTACCCAATTCGATTCTGAAGCTGCCACATTTGCCAAAAAACCATAATTTTGAGCAACTTGTGCGGGAGTTCCATAAGTTTTATGTAGATGTAATGACTTTTGAGCTAATTCTTTTAAGTCATCCCAGGCTTGTAAGCGTTGCAGCATTTCACAAGCAGGCAAAATGAATTTAGCAACTAAGTCTTCTCTTTGTACCTCCTCCAATAGCTCCAAGCATTGTTTAAACCACGACAGAGCATGTTCGCAATAGCTACTAGTATTTTGGTATAAGTCAGCCATTCGGTGATAACAAAGCCCCAGGTGGAATAGTACTATTGCTTGCTTGAGTAAAGATGAGGAGGGTATAGGTTGAGGACATGAGAGAGGCAAAGAAGAATTACTCTCCCACTCTGCTACTCTCCTCGCTTCCTGCTGCCATAATGCTAGGCTTCTTTGATAATTGGCTAAAGCACCATTAATTTGATCGTTGGCGTATTTATCTCGCCCCAATACAAACTCTAAACTAGCTTCTAATCCTGGTGTTAATTTAACGCCATACAGGCGTAGTAAATCATTACGGGCTGATTCTATTTCGTGGCGGTGTTGCGACTTAGGATCTAAATCTAGGAAGGCATTAGATAAAAACGTTTCAGCACCTGCTTCTAAAACTTTGGCAAATAGAGATTCTTCCTCTTGAGAGATCAAAGCAATTAAATCTGCTTTGGCCATTTCAAATTTAATCGTGGTTGCAGCCCAGCTTTTGAAATCAGGTGCTAATTTTGAAAGCAATGATGCTACTTCATCCTGTAGCCACAACACCACTGGAAATGGAAAAGTGGCAGCATAGATATCTCGTGCTTGGTTGATACCTGTAAGTAAGTTTTCCAGGTCGGTAGTTGACTCAATACCGAAAATCATTACAGCAGACGGTAAAGTGTCTGTAAGGACGGCAGGATTGTCTAAAGATAGTTCTGAGATTATTGTACTGTGTAAAGAAGTAGTCGATGGATTGAGAACGATTTCTCTGATATTAATTTCTTTAGCGATCGAGCGAATATTCTCTAACATTTGCTCACGTAATCGCCCATAGTTGCATCGAACCAAAATCAGAGCAAATTGACCTTCGGAAAGTGCGACCGCTCTAATCAATCTTTGCAAAGTATGTTGATTTTCTTTGGTGTAGACGCGTAGCTGTTTGTCATTAGTCATTGGATATGGGGCTGGACATTAGGTATTGGATATAGGGCATTGGTCATTTGTTAGTGAACTAATGACCAATGACAAATGACAATTGACTGTTACTTGTTTTGTTGCCAAGCTAAAACTTTTTCCGTTTCAGCCAAGGCTGGACTTATGCCAAACCAGCGCCCCGTAGGATCGCGATATTCAAACAGATACATGCTTCTTAGTAAGCTCTGATAGTCAGACTCACCTTTAACTCTCTGCTGCTGTACTACTTCAAACAATAATTCCCACTGGGACTCATCAATAGCTAATAGCAGATCGTCGCGGTAGTCCTTAATCACGGCTTCTAAGCAATCTCTAGAAAAAGGCGGATCTTGTCGTTGCAGGCAGCTATAAAGTAAGCCCAATAAGTTACGAATGTGACCACCACTAACGCGGCATAGACGATCCAAGGTTTGGGAGTGATCGAATAATTCTGTAATTAATAAAAGTCTGCTATTCAAAGGAACTTCTGGAAAAGCTCTAGCTAGAACTAACTGGCGTACTAGTGACATTCCTGGTTCGTAGTCACTGCCATCTCTTTGCCGGACTAATACCATCGGCAGTACTTTTGGTGCAATCCCTCCCCCCAGACGATTTTTCAGTGTCTCATACTCATTGGAGAAAATTAACGTTAAGGGAATTGTGTAAACTAGGTGGCATTTAAGTCGCCGTAACTGTTCGCCTCGGTCAATGAAGAGATATTCTGGTTGCGATCGCCCGGATGCTAAGGGACGCATATCCACTCGATCCAAATTATCTACAATCACTACCAGTCCTTTTTGACCCCTGAGCTTTAGCTGTTCAACAGCCTTTTCTAAAATCTCTTCGTTAATCGCTTGCAAAATACTATTGGTTCGCGGTTCCAGATATTGTCTTAGTTGATTCCGCATCTGGGTGCTATCTTTGGTTTTGGCGGTAATTTTGGCAATACCCAAGGACAACTCTGCTTGTCCAGAAAGCTCTATGGGGCTTTGCAAAAAATCGCCTACTTCTTTAAACAAATTAGTAAAGTAACCAGGTTTGAGTTTGATGCTAATACTTTCTAAACTGGCACTGACTTGACGGGCTACACTCAGCAAAATATCGCTGATATCAATATCCGCCATATCTAAGTCTTGACTAGACTCAAAATAAACCACATGAAATCCTGCCAATTCTAGTTCTGTCTTAAGGCGCTGCAATTCCGTTGACTTACCGCAGCCGATATGACCCGTAAATAACTGACAGGTTGGCTCATCAGGAGAAATCCGAATGATAGTTCGTTGCAATTCTTCGACAATCTTGCAACCACGTACATCAGCAAAATCTATGTAATACTGCCGATCTAGTACGTTACTTATATTTAGCGTGTAGCTAGGGTTACATGCTTTATAAAAACGTGACAAATTTAATGTCGTTTTCATGTATGTAGAGGTTTATGTAGATGCAGCTTAGTTTGGATTTTTTATACAATAAATCCCTATCTAGGATGTAGATACAGGATTGACTCACAAGGTAGTAGTGTCTTGCAAAAGACAGCGCTTGTTGCCAGATTACTGTCAGTAGTATGGTAGAGATTTAATTGACCCTAATAGTGAATGGCACTAAGATAATGCAAACCCATTATCTACAAAGCTTTGGGGTGTGGGGTGTAGGGTGTGGGGTATAGTGACGTTCGCGCCAGCGTTATGTAGCAAAGAAATTTGTTTATGTTCGCCCTTATTTTTACTTTTCTTGATTTTTTTCGAACCTACACCCTACCCTCTATACCCATACCTGGCAAGGATTTCATCTTTTATTGGTACCGTTCGACCTGTCAGGTCTTAAGCATATTTGTCCTTTTTACACCTGTCATTGAGGTTTTGACAATCTCTTCCTTCTGTTCGACCTGCCACAAAATTATATGGCTGAGGAATTAAGTAAAAAAAGCTACAAATTTTCATGGTTCTCAGTTTAGATAGCTGATGGGTGTGACTAGTATGAATTATAGCAAGGTATACAGAGATCCAGGAATACTTGTGTATCATTTCACATTCTATTTGTCAAGAAAGCAAAATCCTACACATCTCAATTAATATTTTGTAATCTTTAAGGAAAAATCTTCAAAAATAACTTGTCAAAAAGACTACAGTCAGTTAAAAATGGACACCGGAAACTTTAATAGGACTAATTACTAGCGCCATAATCATTGTGCAGTTACTGTAAAGTGTTACTAAAAATAAAAAAAGTCTTGAGGAGAGCGGCTAAAAGATGCCAACAGTGTTTACTGAAATTAATAATGATACGAGCTTGTCAAGGAATTTAGATTGCAATCAAAAAGGGGTGTGAATGGCTGGCATAATATCAGTTTCCCGCACGCATATAGCCCAGCGTCGTCAGAAATTGCGTCGGCAGCGGCAGATGAGAATTATTCAAGCTATTTGGCGAACCTTTGCCATTACTGGTTTGGCAGGTGGATTGTTCTGGGTGGCAGTCCAACCGGTGTGGATGCTAAAGGCTCCCAAACAAATAGTGATGAAATCAGGGAATAAATTGCTGTCGGATCAAACAACTCAGTCATTGTTGGTGCTGTCTTACCCTCAGTCTTTGTGGCGGATTGAACCGTCAGCGATCGCTAACTCTTTGAAGAAACAACCAACTATTGCTCAAGCGATCGTCAGACGGCGCCTGTTTCCTCCTGGATTAATCATTGAAATCCAAGAACGAGTACCTGTAGCAGTAACTCAAACACGTAGTAACAAAAAAGTAACTATCGGTTTGCTAGATGCAAGTGGGGCCTGGATGCCTTTAGAAAAATACACATCACTGAATCCCACTAGGAAACTACCCAATCTCAGAGTAATTGGTTCGCCAAATCAATACTGCCTCTACTGGCCTCAAATTCATGAAGCTGTCAGCCAAAGTCTCGTGAAAGTCATGGAAATTGATTGCCAAAATCCAACAAATTTAATTTTGAAAACAGAACTAGGAAATGTGCATCTCGGTGTTCCAGGCCCCCAGTTGTCTGAACAAATTAAGGTACTCGCCCAAATGCGCCATTTAGCAACAAAATTCAATTCCGGTCAAATAGAGTATATTGATCTGAAAAATCCCGAATCTCCATTAGTACAAATGAACCAAAAAGACCAAAACTTAACTCCCAAAATCCCTAAAAACATTTAGTATGTTTATTATTTTGATAGCTCTTAGTAAATTAAGAAGCTTTATGCTGATAAATATATTTATTATTTTCAGTTTTCCAGCAAATCGCCCGAAAATCGGCATTAACTTCTAATTAAAATGAGAAGATCAATCATAAAATCTCCATTGGGAGTAACAGACCCTCAATTGTTACCCTAACATCTAATAGTAGGGTGCAAGATGTCAGACAATCTAATGATGGTCTATGGCGTGTAAAACGCCTTGTGTCCATATATTCTTTGACTAAACCCAGTACAAAAAAGAGAAAGTTGCTTGAGCTTTTCATTCAGATTCAGACTCGTGAGCAGAGGGTACTGATGAGAACGGTTTACGCCGCCATCCCAGTGCAGAGGCAAAAGGCTCTGACTTTGGTTTGTGTGAGGACACTTCCAAAGACAGTTTACCGAAGTTTCAATCTGTAACGATACCGCCCAAAGTTGCGTAAGCATTGTTTCTGGGCAATAAGTTTGGACTAATCTGTGCCGTAATTCCTATTAGGTGACGAACTTCTTAGGAAATCTTGATTTGTTGACCGCACTAGTGAGTGTTCTTGTAGGATAGACTATTGCTCCAATAAAGTGTCCATTGAGACCACCCAAACAACAAATTAATCAGCTATAGTCTGACAAGTAAATTCTTGCTTAGTTTAACCTTAAGAATAAGTAAGTAGAAGGTAAATTTTGTGTCTAAAGTTGCAATCATCCCCAATGGTGAAATCTATTAACAATATTATTATTGAGGCAGAGAAGATACGCTGTAGTGTGTCTTTACAAGTTATACCCTCTGCTGAGAATAATGAAGAGATTAATGTCTGGTTGAAGTTATACAGGTCAGTTTTAGATAAATATAGGTATACTTCTCTAGAATTGGCTGTGCGATCGGCTGTGTTAAAAGCTTATCCCATAGCAAATTTTCGCACTGCCAATTCTGTTAGGCTTGGCAGTAGTGAAAACAATAAAGAACAACGCCACAGTATTGTGGCATTGTCAAACTAAAGTTGACTATTAGGTGAATAACACCTGAAAAAGTCGTTTATCTACCCTTTCACAAATCCAATGACACTTGATAATAACCAAGGACTTAACTATAAAAATTCCCAATCTACGGGACAGCCAGGGTTCTCTCTGGCAGTTAACTCGACCAATCCCTTTAATAACAACTCTGGGCTGAACTTCGGGCAAAATCACGATAATAAGAAAATTTCTCCGGAAAATAGCCGAATTGGCGAGATTGTTCCTGGTCGGGTCGCCAACATCAAAGTGATTGGTGTCGGTGGTGGCGGTGGCAATGCTGTTAACCGCATGATCGAGTCTGATGTATCTGGGGTAGAGTTTTGGTCAATTAACACTGATGCCCAAGCTCTTACCTTAGCTGGCGCTCCAAGTCGATTACAAATTGGGCAGAAGCTAACACGGGGTTTAGGAGCAGGTGGTAATCCTGCTATCGGTCAAAAGGCAGCTGAGGAATCACGGGACGAAATTGCTACGGCTTTAGAGGGTGCAGATTTAGTATTTATCACTGCTGGTATGGGGGGTGGTACTGGGACAGGTGCAGCACCAATCGTGGCAGAAGTGGCCAAAGAAATGGGCGCTCTAACTGTTGGTGTAGTCACACGTCCATTTGTTTTTGAGGGACGCCGCCGCACCAGTCAAGCGGAACAAGGTATTGAAGGACTAAAAAGTAGAGTAGATACACTGATCATTATCCCCAACAACAAACTGCTGGAAGTGATCCCCGAACAAACACCTGTGCAAGAAGCTTTTCGCTATGCAGATGATGTGTTGCGTCAAGGGGTGCAAGGTATTTCTGATATCATCACGATCCCCGGTTTGGTAAACGTTGACTTTGCTGATGTTCGAGCTGTGATGGCAGATGCAGGTTCGGCTTTGATGGGAATAGGCGTTAGCTCTGGAAAATCCAGAGCTAGAGAAGCTGCGATCGCGGCTATTTCTTCACCATTACTAGAGTGTTCTATTGAAGGCGCTAGAGGAGTTGTATTTAATATTACAGGTGGTACTGACCTGACTTTGCATGAAGTAAATGCAGCCGCAGAAGCAATTTATGAGGTAGTCGATCCCAACGCCAATATTATTTTTGGGGCTGTAATTGATGACAGGCTCCAAGGTGAGGTAAGAATTACTGTAATTGCCACCGGATTTACAGGTGAAGTGCAAGCTGCGGTACAACAAAGCGTGGCTAACGTTCGAGTAGCACCTAATACTTCAAAGCGTCCAACAACACAGCAACCCACTGTTAATCCCTCAACCTCGACTCCAAGTTCAGCTCCAACTCCAACTCCAATTCCAGAACCAAAAGAAAAACCTGGATTAGATATACCTGATTTTCTGAGAAACCGACGTACACCAAGGAATTAAAAGATTTTAAATTTGGGATTTTAGATTAACTTAGCAGTCTCAGGTCAGACTAAACGCTGTATAAAATCTGCTACTTCCAGCCGGGTTTTACCAAGGGCAGGAATAAGCAATCTTTTGCCATACCAATTTTGCCAATTGGTAAAAAAACTTGTCAACGCTACTTTATAGAATTAATTTGGGCAGGAGTCTACTGGCTTGCATGTCCAGCTATGCTTTCAGAACAAAACAATAGGAATGCCTGCCCAACTATGGATGCATCACCGATAGCACAGTGTTAGCGAGTCTTCTCCCAAAGGGAGACGCTACGCGAACGCTTAGAGCGAGTCATCGAGCGTCACTAGCGTCACAGCCAATCATAGAAATGAATGCATCTACCCCTCGCGATCCACTAAACTTATATTCCGTATAAGTAAATATATTTACTTAAAACAAGTAGCTTAGGGAACGAGCCTACGCAAGTGTGCAAAAGAAGTCTGTTTGCTGGAGAATAGGACATCAAACAAAAAAATAAATGTAAATTATTTTTGAATTTTTAGTGTCTGTTCAATCCATTGAATAACCTGATGACCAAGGCGAGTACCATCTAGGCGGTCAATCTCACGAATGCCGGTAGGACTAGTGACGTTAACTTCAGTTAGGTAGCCACCGATAACGTCAATACCCACAAAAATTAAGCCGTCTTGGCGTAAGCGTTCGGCTAGTTGGGTACAAATTTCATACTCTCTTGGGGTAATTTCGGTTTGAGCGACTGTACCACCAGTTGCCATATTATTGCGAAAATCAGTTCCACTAGAGAGGCGATTGAGGGCACCAATTGGTTCACCATTGAGCAAGATGATTCGTTTATCTCCTTCTTTTGCCTCCGGTAAATAGGTTTGTACCATTACTGGCACTTTACCTTGGAGAGTACTGAGTTCAACAATAGAGTTAAAATTGCGATCGCCTGATTGCAAAAACAAAATTCCTTCGCCAGCTTTATTACCCAGTGGTTTGAGAACCCCAGCCCCCTTTGCTTCCACAAATTGCCGGATAAATTGCTTATCAGCACTGACAATCGTTTCTGGAATCGCTTTAGTAAACTGGAGGGCGTACATTTTTTCATTTGCCCCTCGGATGCCACTGGGACTGTTAATCACCAGGGTTTTATTTTGGTCAATGTAATCGAGAATGTAGGTAGCATATAGGTAGGAATCATTGACAGGTGGATCTGTCCGCATAAATACGGCGTCCATTGTCTCTAAAGAAGTTAAGAAGGAATCGCTCAACTTATACCAAGAATTTACTGCTACCCAGCGTCCCTCCATCAACTGCACTGGTACAAGTTCGACTCGCTGTAGGACAGCCCAAGCTTTGCCCTCCACCACACTCAGCAGATTTGCCTGAGTCACCCAAACTTCATGTCCCAGAATTTGAGCTGCTTCGATTAGGGCAACACTGGTATCATGACACGGGTCAAGTAGATGGATGGAATCAATGATAAAAGCCAGTTTCACCCTTTATACCTCAATCACCAAGAAATTAAATGGTTATTCAATTATTATCCCTTGACGATCTTAGCAATTGACGTACATCTGTACTGCTGAGTAGAACTGGAGGGTAAAGTCTTGTGGACAGTTATCGGTTTTGTGGGAAAAAGCCCCTAGACAAGAGCTAGCGCTTTGGTTTTCTAGAGTTGTGGCGACTACCGTGTAATTTGCAGTGGCTTGTCGCTGCTAGCGCAATACCTTCTGAACCTATAAGCTATTGCTAGAAGTTAGTAACTCATCCAGCTTGCCTTGACTGTCTAAAGCGTGGATATCATCACAACCACCTACATGGTCGTCGTTGATGAAAATTTGCGGTAAAGAGCGCCGTCCATTTGCCCTTTGAGCCATTTTATTTCTGGCTGCTTCATCTCCATCAATACTGTATTCGATAAATTCAACACCCTTGTTTTTCAACAAACTTTTGGCACGGATACAAAACGGGCAAGTCCTCCAAGTGTAAATTTCTACCTTTGCAGCCATAATATCCTCAAATTCATTTAATACTTCTTAATTTTATAACTTTGCCACTGGCTGTAGTGGCTCTATCCTGTTTTAATCTAAGCCCACATCCATTATTTAATAGTATTAAATAATGGATAGCAATTAAGTGAATATACTATTAAGTCATAGTAGAGAGTTTGTCATTTCTGGACAAATTAAAAAATAGCGGAGCCTTTTCGTTTAATATTACTTATTAAAATAAGCACCGCTATCTAGCTAATAGGTCGATTTTTCAAGACTTTTGGCAAATGTGCTTGACACCGTGTAACGAAAATCTTTTAGTGACAACCTATTAGTTTTCGTCTTCTCTTGTACTTTGTCTCTGTTGTACCCCAGTGTCAACCACTACAAGGGTTTAATTCAAAATTAAACTAGAGGCTTTTTCTTTAGTAGTCTCAGCGCACCTACAGCAAATAAGCCTAAAGCTCCTGACGTACCAGGCTCAGGTACTTTTCTTGGTGAAGGTTCCTTATCTTTAGATTGATAATAAGCTCCTTGACCTGTTCCACTGCTACCCAGATTAGTTCCTTCGATACTTTGGTAACGTACCCCAAAGTTACCCAGGGCGAATGAGTCAATGGTCTTATTAAAGGCGAGAGAGAAGGAGAAGTTCTTAAGACCATCGTCAGTCTTCACACCACCATTCTGTCCTCCCTGGCAGGTGTTACCATCAGTGAAACATACATCTATATCACCAAATTGGTTTGGGAAAGAACCGTTGAGAACAGCGTTGCTAAAAAGCCCCGACGCATTTGTTTTTCCAGAAGCTAAATCTAATTTGTTGGTAGCTAGAAGGTCGGAATAGACATTAAAACCCAAGCCAGAAGTTCTAGAGTTGATGCCATTACTAGAGGTATTATCTAGAGCAACATCAAAAATTGCTGCGTTACCAGTGAAGGTTTTCAAGGTTAACCATGCCGTAGAGGTAAGTCCAGAAACGTTTTGCGTGGCTACGCTACCATCAAAATTGAACTGGAATTTTTTACCAATATCACTGAGATTGAAATTCATAATCGGCAATGGTCTGCTTGAAGTCGCAGCAGCCTTGTCAGCTTTCTCTTGAGCGACTTTATCAGCAGTAGCCTTGTCAGCTTTCTCTTGAGCGGCTTTATCAGCAGCAGCCTTGTCAGCTTTCTCTTGGGCGGCTTTATCAGCAGCAGCCTTGTCAGCTTTCTCTTGAGCGGCTTTATCAGCAGCAGCCTTGTCAGCTTTCTCTTGGGCGGCTTTATCAGCAGCAGCCTTGTCAGCTTTCTCTTGAGCGGCTTTATCAGCAGCAGCCTTGTCAGCTTTCTCTTGGGCGGCTTTATCAGCAGCAGCCTTGTCAGCTTTCTCTTGAGCGGCTTTATCAGCAGCAGCCTTGTCAGCTTTCTCTTGGGCGGCTTTATCAGCAGCAGCCTTGTCAGCTTTCTCTTGAGCGGCTTTATCAGCAGCAGCCTTGTCAGCTTTCTCTTGGGCGGCTTTATCAGCAGCAGCCTTGTCAGCTTTCTCTTGAGCGGCTTTATCAGCAGCAGCCTTGTCCTGTTGAGCGGTACTTTGAGTGGAAACAGCCTCAGCTCTAGGTATTTGTAAGGCTATTACCAAAATTAAGGATGAGAAACCACAGATTACGCAACCTACTAGTTTCTGTGAATATATTTGAGACACTTCGCTTAAACCCCTTTTTTATTGAGTAATAAATTAAACGACTACATCTCAAGTTGGCTCAAGATATTTGAATCAGAATCTAGACAAACTAAATCTTTGAAACTAGCTTCTCTTCAGTTGTATACATATACATTTTTATACATGTATTCTCAGGTGTCTAAGTTTTATTTACATATTTACTAAAACTTTAATTTAGAGGTATAAAAATATTTTTTCTAGGATGATTGGGATTTTTAAGTATTTTTACAATGGTATTTTACTGTTAGTTAACAATTTATTGAATTATTTATTAAATTTAAATAAAGTAATCGAAAAATTACGGTCATTAACAATATTAATTAAAACTAATATTTAGTATTTATAAGGATTAAATCTTCCATTCGCTTTACCCAAGGCAAACGTACATAATTTATGAAATTCTTGCCAGACAAGGATCTCGATGAAAAATAGCCTAAATCATTAAACACTCAAATCCTTGCTATGAAACGATTATTAAGTATTAGTATTTGTCTATAAGCAGAAATTGATTGCAGGATCAAGTAGAAAATAAAAGTACCCTGTAGCTATTGGTTTTAGCACGTTTTTCATGATCTTGTCATTCAGGAAATTATATAGCAATTATTAGAAGTTCAATATAGTAGAAAACAGTATAAATATATAAAAGTAATGCCGTAGTTATATTAACTACGGCATTACTTTTTATAAATTCAAAATTTATCTTCGGTATTTACTGAGAGTCTACGGCATATTCAATTAGCTGGGCAAGGCGCTGACGTAGGGTTTCTAATCCCAAGCGCTGACTCGCAGAAATAAATACTGCGAGGGGAAATTCTTCCCTAGCTAGAGCTAGTGTCTCACTATCAGCTTGATCAATCTTGTTAAAAATCACTAGCGCCGGGCCAGGAGTTATTGGCATTTGTGCCAAAATTTCTCTGACTGACCGAATATGACGCAACCAAGCAGGATGAGACAAATCTACCAAATGTAGTAGGGCATCGGCTTCTGTGACTTCCTCCAAGGTGGCGCGAAAGGCATCCATTAACGATGCAGGCAGTTCGTGTATAAACCCTACTGTATCTGTAATCAGAATTTCCTGATGTTCATTGGTTTCGCCATAAGGAATCACTAGGCGGCGGGTAGTGGGATCGAGAGTGGCAAATAACTGGTCGGCTGTATATACTTCTGCATTCGTGAGAGCATTTAGCAAAGTGGACTTGCCAGCGTTGGTATATCCAACTAAAGCGACTGAAGGAACTTCTCGATGCTGCCGTCGCTGCCGTAACCGCGAACGATGGGCTTGCAACTGAGTTACTTCTTTTTGCAGTCGGGAAATGCGCTGCCCAATGGCACGGCGTTCAGTTTCCAGTTTGGTTTCACCAGGGCCACGAGTCCCAATACCACCACCCAATCGCGACATGGTGCGACCTCTACCAGCCAGTCGCGGTTGCATGTATTCTAACTGTGCTAGTTCTACTTGCAATTTACCGGCACGAGACTGGGCACGTTGGGCAAAGATATCCAAAATCACTTCGGTACGGTCAACTACCCGGATACCAATTTGCATTTCTAAGTTGCGGACTTGGGAGGGTGAGAGGTCGCGGTCGAAGACAACGAGGTTGACTCCTAGTGTTTGGGCAGTTAGGGCAATTTCTTGCACCTTACCTTCGCCGACTACAGTTTGGGGATGAACGCGCGATCGCTTTTGTTGTATTGTCTGTAATACATCTCCCCCAGCAGTATCAACTAAACGTGCCAATTCTACTAGGGTGTCTTGGAATTGTAGGGGAGTCATCTCACTGGTCATCAGCCCCACAATCAGCACGCGATCGTGGTCAGCATCTACTTCCTGGGCGATAAATTCGCGCTGGAATTCCGCTTCCAGATTTTCTACCAAGTCTACTAAATCTTGATCTGCCAGATCGTCCAAGTCCAGAGGTGGCGATATATTCCAACTTGGGGTTTGGATTTGGCTTTCCCCTATCTTGGGAGCAGCAGGACTAGTAATCAGGGTGCGAGACTCTTGGGGTGTCAGATGAGCTAGATAAGCTTCTTTGACATACCCAGTCGCACCGCCTCCCCGCCGTGTAAATCCGGTTCCGGTAATATTTAGGACAACTAGGGCATCTAAGCGTTGTAGTGCCATAGCCGTGAGCGCCGCTTCGTTGGGCGGTTCTGGCTTGAGATGGGTGGCAATACAACGAATACCACTGAGTCGTTCTGCACCGTAACGGGGCAATTCCATCGGTGGTATTTGCGTTTGGCGCGGTGTGCCTACCCCGACGCGAATCACTTGTCCGCGACGGTTTACGTAAGCGCACACAGGCTGATTGACTTCTGTGCTAATTGCTGCCATACGCTGGGAAAACTCAGGCGTGGTGATGCGATCGCCCGGTATACGCTGGTGATACAGCCGCTGTAGTTGCTTCAGCTGGCTGGACTTCAGACCTTGGAGATTTCCAAAAATAGTTTCTATAGGCGTTTATGACCAGTTAAATGGCCCCCCGAATCCTTATATGTCTATTTTACAACAGGGTTTAGGCTCCTATCTCTCTCCTTTGAGGGATGCGTTAGGAATTAGTTCACGGTGGGTATTTATTTGAGGCTATGGCGATTCTTAGTTGAGTCCAATAGAGACCTAACCCCCAACCCCTTCCCTACAAGGGAAGGGGAGTAAGATTCAAATATATTAGTTTTAAGCATTCGCTAAATCAGATATAAGTTCCTCTTTTGTTAAATCAATCATTGCTACACCATAGCGGTGTAAATTAAGTAAAAAAGTTACCCTATCTATACCTGCTAACTGTGCAGCTAAACCAGAAGAAATACGTTTCATTTCAAATAGTTTAACTGCCATAGCCATTTTTGCTTCTTGTTCAAACTGTTCTCGCGTTTGCTGTAAGGCATCTGGTAAAGTTTCTGGATAGTCAATTTTAAGTTGTGACATGGTTTTTATCAGGATGTTAGCTTTTAATTTCAGTTAGTATTTTCAGTGGAAGTATGAAGGCGATCGCTACTCTTAAATCAACGCCTAAAACTGATTATTCGCAAAAATCCTGTCACAGCCTGAGTTAATTTTTGCCATTTCAATTTTATGATGGCAATTCTCCTGTTGTTCCAAGCTTGGTGGTAATCTGGTTTAAATTTCAGTGCTTGGTCGTAGGATGCGATCGCTTCTTCAAAGCGCCCTAATTTGCCTAGCACATAGCCCCGATTGTACCAAGCTTGGTCATCTGGTTTAATTTTCAGTGCTTGGTCGTAGGATGCGATCGCTTCTTCAAAGCGCCCTAATTTGCCTAGCGCATAGCTCCGATTGTTCCAAGCTTGGTGTAAATCTGGTTGAAATTTCAGTGTTTGGTCGTAGGATGCAATCGCTTCTTCAAAGCGTCCTAATTGGCCTAGCGTATAGCCCCGATTGTTCCAAGCTTGGTGGTAATCTGGTTGAAATTTCAGTGCTTGGTCATAGGATGCGATCGCTTCTTCAAAGCGTCCTAATTGGCCTAGCGCATAGCCCCGATTGTACCAAGCTTGGTGATAATCTGGTTTAATTTTCAGTGCTTGGTCGTAGGATGCGATCGCTTCTTCAAAGCGTCCTAAATCATCTAGCGCATAGCCCCGATTGTAGCAAGCTTGGTGATAATCTGGTTTAATTTTCAGTGCTTGGTCGTAGGATGCGATCGCTTCTTCAAAGCGTCCTAAATCATCTAGCGCATAGCCCTTAGCGTACCAAGCTTGGTGGTCATCTGGTTCTGGGGGTAAATCATTATCCCCATCACTTAAATTTGGGTTCATGAAAGTTTCGCTACAGCTTCCTTAAATTCTGGAATTCCTTGAATCAATGGATGAATATCATACCAACGCTGCATCTCTCCATCTTCATCTAAATAGCGGTATTGTAAAAGACAGCGATTATACATCAAACTCCGATACAAGTCATCATTAATAATGCGTTTAGAACAAGACACTTCCGCTAAGAGACACCATTGATGATTTTCTCCAGCGCGGCGATAAATATCTCTGGCTTGAGTAATTGCTCGTCGCACCGCCTTTTCTGAAACAGGTAATTCTTCAGTGCGTCCAATGGCATCTTGAGCTAACAATAGCAAATTCCTCACATGACCTCCACTCATCAAACAAAGTCTGTCTAAGGTTTGGGGACTGTCGAAAATTTCCTTCTCTAGTGATAGTTCATGATGCTCATAATAATCGAGATTATAGAAAATTAAGGTGGATTCATCCAGTTCAAAGACTCGTTAACGGAGTTCAGAGGTGGATTCATCCAGTTCAAAGACTCGTTAACTAATAGAGCATCGATTCAGTTATCAAAAACCTAACCCCTTCTCTACTAGGAAAGGGTAGCGTGGTTTCATACGAAAAAAGAAAAATACATAAGTCTTGATTTATCGTTTTGTGACATAGCTTTTTCCCCCTCTCCAAACCTCTCCCCGAAACGGAGAGAGGCTTTGAAACCCAGTTTTAGTTTTTCTGTGGTTGTATGAAACCACCGTGAAACTCCCCTCTCCGCTTCGGAGAGGGGTTGGGGGAGAGGTTCTTTCAGGATTACTGAATTGGTGTTCTAGATGGGAAAATCTCTACTTCCCTGTTCTGACAAAAGAGAAACTGGTGTTAGAGTTTTTCGCAAGTGCTTCACTGCTGTTTGTAATTCCCCCGACAACCAGCTATCAAATTGCGGATAAACTGGCGATCGCGGCATCAATTCCCACCCCGCAGGCTGTAAAATTTCTCTTAATGCCTGTTCCTGAACATGAGGATAATCAGGATTCACTTCATCTTTTGGCCCAATTCCACCTAAATCTCTCGCACCAGCTTCGATACAAGCGAGTAACCATAGGTCATCTTTAACTAAATTGGGCGGAATTTGAATAGTAATATCTGGCGGTAAAATCTGACGTGCTTTAGCAATTACTTCTGGTAAATGATGAGGATCAAAAGGTGGTGCATCAAAGGTTTGCTGATATCCTGGACTATGAGGTTGCAAGATAACTTCTTGAATATGGCGATAACGTTGATGCAGTTCAGATATAGCTGTCAATGTTTCCCACCAATCATCTACAGTTTCCCCAATTCCCAACAGTAACCCAGTTGTAAAGGGAATCTGCAATTCTCCCGCCCATTGCAATTGTTGTAAACGGACTTCTGGTAATTTACTCGGTGCGTGCCGATGTACACTATTTAACAATGTTGGCGTTAACTGTTCCAACATCAGCCCCATCGAAACATTTACACGCTTAAGCTTTTGCATTTCCTCAAAACTCAATGGACCTGCATTTGTGTGAGGTAAAAACCCCATTGAAAGCGCTAATTCACACAAATCATAAATCCGCTCAAACCACGCCTGACGCTTTGGCGAATGGGGATGTACTTCACCGCTAAGTATGAGGATTTCACAGACTTTTTCATTTTGAAGTGGTTTTAAAATACTGTCTGCATCTGAAAGACTCATCCAGGGACTTTTACCCGGTTCGCTGCGAAAGTTGCAGTAACTACACCGATTAAAGCATTCGTAAGTGGGAACGATTGTATAAGCAGGACTATAGGTGACAAGACGAGAATTATTAATTGACATAAGCAGAATAAATTTGCTCTTAGTAAGCAGCCCCAGACTTATTTTAAGGGCTGGAGACGCTGACTAGAAACCTTTAATTATTCACGCCTACTTATTTATTAGAAAAACCAGAACTATTTTGCTTTGTAAATTTCTGGTAACTGCCACCAAGGAATATGAGGATACTCGTGGTGTTCTTCGTGGTAGCCGAAATGATAGCACGTAATAAATGACCACCAAATTGGACGGTTAATCGTTTGGGCACAATGAGGCTGAATATACCCTGTGATTGGTTCACTATGTGGAAGAAAAGTACCAAAATAAAATAATTGGAATGAACTTAAAAGTGAAGGAAGTACCCAAAAATAATTTAGATTGTCACTTGGTATATGAAGTATATATTTTGCAAAGTTATAAATAATGCTTAGAGCAATTATTTGTCCCCAACTCCAGTAACCTTTCATAAAATGTAAATACCAAGCAAAGAAGTTTTTGTAGTTACCATTATGAAAATCTGGATCTATTTGAGTTGCTGGGTTGTGGTGGTGTAACCAATGCTTTTTCAATAATTTTTTATATGGTAAAAGTCCATAAAAAGATAAAGTTAATGTCCCAATAAGATGATTAATTTTGCTGTTCTGAGGAAACACTACCCCATGCATAGCATCATGAGATGTAATAAATAATCCTGTATATAGAAATGTTTGCCAAGCTATGCTAGGTAATAGCATCCAAAGTTTTAACTTGGAAATGTCAAGGGGAAGTAATAAACTCAAGCTAATAACCCATGCACTCACAATGACAATAGCAATGAAAAGTCCTTTAAACTGAGATTTACTTTTCACTGCTGAAGTCAGTTTTGTCTGATGACTGGGTGGTTGTTCTAATTGAATCACGCTTTTACTCCGCCTAGTATTCAGGTGAAAATTCCTAAAATATAGTCACCATAAAAAGCACTAACCACCAGCCAGAAAACTCCATTAGTAGTCAGTGTTTTGCCTTAGATAGTGCCAACACTTTAAGATATTTAGAAATATTAAGATACTTTAACTATTATTACACATACAACCGCGATACCAACAACTGTTTTTGGTATCGCGGTTGAATTATATAAGTCATAGTACTGATAGGTTTAGTAATTATAACAACTAGTGTTTTTAAGATGGGGCTTTATAAACAGCCGAAGTCTGGGGAAAAGTCGGCAACACAATTAGCGGCAAGAGTAGGGAATGAAGTGGAGTAATTCGTGCATGACGCTGTAGCCGTTGAGATCCCAAACTAATGTAGGCTAGAAAGCGATCGCAGCAAAGTTCAGCCTAAAGATTAAACTTCAACTCTAAGGATGAGATTTTTAAGCTTTTCAGGAGACACTTTGAAGTTAGCAAAAAAGTATTTATAATGTCAAAAAAATCTAATGTAAATTAGAAAATTTACTGATTTTTATTATCCAAACTGACAAAGATAAAATAATAAGTATGGCTCCTACTAAGCTCAAAATCTGGAGCCACTTACTACAAGAGAATGCTCATAATTACTCGCATTCTCGTTTAGTCACATAGTGGCGGTAGCGAAACATTGCTTCTAATTGTGCTTGTACTAGCCAACCACTGACAAATTCAACAGTTCCTCCACCAGGCATAGAGAAGGAAATAGTGTCAGTTAATCTGGTTTTGCCATTTTCTGCTTCAAATTCATGTCGATGTACCCACGATTCAAAGGGGCCAGATATCTGTTCGTCAGTAAACAGGCGATATTTTTCACATTCAGTATGACGCGCTAACCAAGTTAAGGGTAATGGGCCGAGAAACAAGCGAAATTCGGTGATAGCGCCCACGTTTAGCCCTCCTTCACGACGAACCACTTGTACTGGCTGCCAAGGTGGATTTAACAGTTGCAAAATATCTGGCCTTTCGTGAAATTTCCAAACTACTTCTGGTGAGGCATTAATGATTGAGGAATGTTTAAAGTGCAGCATGGAAAGAAAAACCTAAAATTCAACTTTCGGATTCGGTATCAATCTCGATATCTAGGGTATCTTCATCAACCCGCACATACAAAATATTTGGGTTACAACAAACTTGACAATCTTCAACGTAAGATTGCTGTCCTCCAGCACTCAAATCAATAAAAGTTAAGTTCGGTTCGCCGCAATAGGCGCAGTAATACTCAGCTGTGTTTTGCATCAAGTTTTCAGCTATGAAGTCAATGGCTGTAATTCTTTTGGGGATGGATTGATATAACTTTTAGCATCAGCCAAATGCTTTAGTAGTGTAGACTGTGGCAGAGGCCCTTGCAAGTGGCTCCAGGGTAATACTTGTTCTGTTGACCATTCGGCGTGGACGTAGAAATCTAAATCAGGGATTTGTCCTTTGAGTTGTTTGAAAGCACGTTTGTAGCTACCCAAGGAATCGCCAAAGTCACGAGTAAGTTCAAGAAGTTGGGAGAGTCTGCGATCGCCTCTCGATAACAAAGCCTGTATAATTGACCAATTATAGCTTTCTGGGCGAAACTCTATTCCCTGCGGTTTTAGGTGTTTTTGCAAAAACTGCAACCGCTTTTCTGCTTGCCGATTCACGCCAAACCATTGAAACGGTGTGTGTGCTTTGGGTACAAAGGTGCTGCATCCGTATGTTAAGCGCAATCCCGGTGCAGCTTTTTTGATATTACGCATCATCACTACGGTTTGCTCTAAATCTTTTGCTTCCTCACCAGGAATTCCTGCCATTCCGTAGAGTTTCAAGCCTTTTAATCCACCAGTTTTGGCATTTATCGCTGCTTGAATAATTTCATCGTTATGCAGCTTTTTGTTGACGATTTGGCGGATTTTCTCAGAACCACTCTCTACCGCAATGGTAAGCGATCGCGTGTCTCGTTTCGTCAAAGTTTCTGCTAACTGCACTGTTACAGTATTAGTTCGGACTGAGGCAATACTGAGACGGACATCATCATATTTTGGCTGACTAATATAATCTAGCAACGCCTCAAATTCTGGATGTTGAGTAACTGAAGCCCCTAATAATCCTAGCCGGTTTGTGACTTCTAAACCTTTTGCGATCGCTGGAATTAATGAATCTTCCAGACTGGCTGTTCTAAAAGGTAGTGTGAGATAACTCGCCAAACAAAAGCGGCACATTTCTGGACAACTTCTCACCACTTCCACCATGTAAATATTTTCCCATGCGGCTTTTTCGGTGACTACAGTAGAAGCCGATAGTGTATTTCCTCTGTAAGTTTGCTTTTGCACCACTGCGGGAATTTCGGGAGAAATTGGTTTAATAGACTTTACTTCACCATCTCTTGTGTGATATTCCACCTCATACAAACTGGGTACATAAATTCCTGGTATTTGTGCAAGTCTTTTTAGTTGAGTTTGTCTTGAGGCATTTCTCACTTCTTTATAAGCCTCAATAAAATTCCCTAACAAGATTTCGCCATCCCCCAGTAAAACGACATCAAAAAAATCTGCAAAAGGTTCGGGGTTAGCAGTAAGAACGGGGCCACCACCAAAAATTATCGGATGAGAATCATCACGAGAGGTTCCCCGAATAGGAATTTCTAAAGATTCCAGCAAATTTAGAATATTCACATAATCCAGTTCCCACGAAATAGAAAATCCCACAATTTCCGGCGTTCTGGGGAGTTGTTCGTGAGTATCTGTAAACAGGCGACTCACCTGCACATCATCACGCATTGCCAAAGTTGCCCACACTACTTGATAGCCAAGGCTAGTGATACCTACGCTGTACTCGTTGGGAAAGGCGAAGATTATGGGGATAGCGTTGGTGTCTGGGGTGGTGGGTGTAAAGAGAAGGCGTTCAGAGTCAAATACAGATGATGTCACAGATGTTTGTTAGAGGCAAGTTTATCTATATTTAATTTTAAGCCATAGAATAATTAAGTTAAAAACCAATGTTACGGCGTTAGCAAGAATAATTGGCAAGGATTGTAAATAAATTCCATAGATTAGCCACAAAAAAACACCACTGATGAATGTAATCAGCGTAACCAAAGAAACATCTTTTGCTGATTTTGTTTGCCAAGTTTTAAACATCTGTGGCAGAAAAGAGATTGTGGTTATTGTGGCGGCAGCTAATCCTATAACTGTCAGAAAATCCATGTTTAATTATTTATATTAAGTTGCAATATTATACATCAGCGATCGCCATTGTCTGCTTAATGCAACGCTATACAAGACATTTTACACTGTTGAGCGATCGCTACAACAGCTTAACAAACAAGATTACCGACTTATTCAATAAGTCGGTAATCTAAAAATGTATCACGGTCTTAGCAAGAATAATCGGTGAAAATTGTAATTTATGTATATTAACCACCCAAAAAGACCGATTATAAATGCAATTAGTATGACAAAATAAAACTCATTAAAGGATATGTGATAAACACTAGCAAAACCGATGAATTAATTCTTCACGAGACAACTGCAACAGTAAAGGCGTAAACTCTTCTGGGGGTAACGATAATAAAGGTTCAATAATTGCGTGAAGCTCATTATCTATTTCACCAAAACGAACTTTGAGCAAGTTTTCCACTACTAAGCGTTCTCCCTGCTGAATTCCTGTTTGGATTCCTGTTTGGAGTCCCCGTTGTTCTCCTTCTTGTATCGCCTGTTCTCGGTCTTGTTGGTAAAGTGGTGCTGCATAAGTAATTCCCTATCTTCCTCGTCTTGATTTTGAGTGACTTGTAAGTTTTGTTGCAAGTTGTACAGCAATTCTAACGCTGCTTTTCGGAAAGGATTATCAGGAGTAAGTGCTTCTAGTTCGTCAATTGCTTGCTTTTGAACGTTTCCCCTACCAATGATTCTCAGCCATAAGGTTTCTGAGATAGATGGCAACTGATGAATTGTTACTATCGCGGTACGCAAATATTCTGCCATGAAGTATATTCCAGGCAGGTAGTCATCTTTTGGGTTAGCACCAAATCCTGATAAGAGTTGCGCTGATGCTGTGGGGGTAAGAATCCATAATTTTGGTAAATCAGATTCTAGAATACGAGTTTTATTCCGATTTGCTTGTCGTTGTAAATCGCCACGCACCTCTAATAATTTTAAGAGACAATCGCCAATTTCTGTAGCTGAGGCTGCGTTACGAAAGGGTTCAAGTAGAGAAGGGGTAGTGACAATTTGACCTAATAATCCGAGTGTTTCTGGTATGTCTCTTGGTTGTGGTTTGGGAATGAAATAAACATCAATCTGTCTAACTTCTCCTGCGACTCGTCTAGGTGCTTGGACTTCGCCGTAAGGAGTGAGTAATTGTTCGAGGTAATCTTTGGCAAATTGGTCGTGAATAAATCTGGTCATGTTGGTAGTTTGGTGATGCAAACCAGTTTATTTACCATTGTCTGACGATTTTTTGAGATAAGACTTAGCTCAAGCATATCGTTATGAATCTTTTTTCAGTAAATATTCTGCTGCTTCATGTCGTTTATTCTCATCTTTTGTACTCCTGACTACTCGTTTTCTCTCATCATCTATATCTTCAGGTTTAGCACCGCGTTTTATTGCTTGTTCATACCAATAATCTCCTTTTGGATAGTCACTTTTGTCATAATATATAGCACCCATTAAGGTATAAGGTTGATGACTATCAGGGTGATACTCCATAGCTTTTTTCGCGCAAATCTCTGCATCAGCTAAGTTATCCATATCTCTGAATGCTGCGCCTCTAGTAACTGAAATTGCTGACTTTAGCTTGCTTTCTCTGATTTGGCTCAAGTCTAAGTTAGTAAGTTTTAATGCCTGTTCAGGTTCATCTGCTTTGCGCCAATAACTACTAGCGGTGGGAATATCCCATTTATTTCCAGTGCGGTGAAATTCCTGCTCATAAAACTCTCCTTCTAGCTTGTAATATGCAAGAGCAATTTTCCCGCCAAGAGATAATAGTTCCTCTTCCATAAGCTGCAAAACCAACTTAGGATCTAGCCGTTCTTTTTTCTCTAATTTGACCATGATCGCGTAAAATGGCTCTAGCACAAGTGAAAGATATATCAATCCATATTTTCTCTTCAAGATAGCAAAGTGCTTTTGTTGAGCGAGAACAATTATATCTTCACGTCTATTATTTTTCAGCCAATCAATTTCTGATTCATTAAGTAGTTCTCCTAAATCGATCTTAGATTTTAGGGTTGAGGCGTATTTTTCATTTGCAATTTCTATAATCTCAGTCAGCTTGCGTTTTTTGAGAAAGTTAATATCCTGTTCACCTAACTGATTGGACAACTCAAGCCTTTTGAGAATTTTATACAGGTGACTCTTAGGCGATGAATCCTGATACTCAGTTGCTTTATACTTAATTCTCAAAGCGGAAAATTCTCGTGTTTGTTCCAACTCTTGAGCAATGGCAATTGTTTCGCTCAGTTCTTGCTGTTCCAACCAGTTAATTTCGGAATCACTCAAATTATTTTTAGCATCAATATTTTGCAGTATTAGATATAGTGGACTCGACAATGAGAAATCTAGGTGTTTATTTGCTTGGTACTTATCCCGTAATTGAGCAAATTGAGCTTCTTTTTCTAACTCCTGCTGCATAAAAATTTCTGCCGTTTCCAAGAGTTGGTTATTGAGCAGCCAATTATATTCAGAATTACTTAAACACTCTGTCAAATCTAACTTTTTCAGTATTTGATATAGTTTACTTTCAGGATATGAGTCTTGATATTGAGTAGCTTTATATTTAGATTTAAGTTGAGTAAATCGGTTTACCTCTTGAGCAATTTTATTCGTCTCATCTAAACCGTTTGCTCTAAGCCATTTAACATCTGCATCAGTAACTAAATTTCCTGATTCAAGTTTCAAAAGTATGAAATACAGATGACTAGATTGCCAAGAAACGTCATGCTTTGTAGCTTTGTACTTAGATTGTAATTTGGAGAATTCAAATTCTAGATTTCCAAATTCTTGGAACCTATGTTGCTGCTCTTGCTTGATAGCTTTTAAAGTCTCAACAAGCTTATACTCTTTCAACCAATTAAATTCTAAGTGACTGAGTTCAATTCCTAAGTCAACTTTTCGTAATATGAAATACAACAGACTAGCAGGTGATGAATCTTGATATTGAGTTGCTTGGTATTTGGACTTTAAAGCAGCAAAGTGTTCTAAGCGATTTTGAGACTCTTTACCCATATTGCTTAATAGATGCGATCGCACGTAGTTAAATGTGTTATCCGCTACTATAGCAATACAGATAAAAAAAAAAGGGCGAGTCAGACACCCACCCTCGAAGCATAAATATTTTCTGAAAGTCAAAGTATAATCCCTACAACAGCTTACACTGTCCATGATGCCGTAACAAATGGTCACACAACACCAGCGCTACCATCGCCTCCACCATTGGAACTGCACGCGGTAACACACAAGGATCGTGTCGTCCTTTCGCAGCCAATAATGTTTCTTCACCCTCACGAGTTACTGTTTTTTGCTCTTTTCTAATTGTCGCCGTCGGCTTAAATGCAACTCGTAAAATGATATTTTCTCCGTTGGAAATTCCCCCCTGAATACCACCAGAACGGTTAGTTACAGTGCGAATTTCACCATTTTCATCAATATAATATTCGTCGTTATGCTCAATTCCCGTTAACACCGTCCCCCCAAAACCGGAACCAATTTCAAAGCCTTTGCTAGCAGGGAGAGACATCACACCCTTAGCTATATCAGCTTCCAATTTATCAAATACTGGTTCGCCCAAACCTTTTGGTACGTTACGCGCTACACATTCTACGACACCGCCGATAGAATCACCTTGTCTACCAACTTGTTCAATTAATTCAATCATGCGATCGCTACATTCAGCATCGGGACAACGAACGATGTTGCTCTCCACTTGTTCTAAGGTGACAGTATTTGGATCGACTACACCTTCCAAGTCCTTGATGCGCTTGACGTAAGCGATAACTTCAACATTGGCAACTTGACGGAGAATTTTTTTAGCGATCGCACCTGCTGCTACTCTGCCAATTGTCTCACGCGCTGACGACCTACCCCCGCCTTGCCAATTGCGAATGCCATATTTCGCATCATAAGTTGCATCCGCATGAGAAGGGCGATACTTCTCAGCCATCTCGTCGTAGTCTTGCGAACGAGCATCTTTGTTGCGTACCAAAATTCCTATAGGCGTTCCTAGTGTTTTGCCTTCAAATACCCCTGATAAAATCTCGCAGGTATCCGCTTCTTTGCGAGGTGTTGTAATTTTACTTTGTCCCGGACGCCTTCTATCTAATTCCACTTGAATTTCTTCTACCGAAATTTCTAGTTGTGGAGGACAACCATCAATCACAACCCCCACACCACCGCCGTGAGATTCACCAAAAGTAGTTATACGAAATAGATGACCAAAAGTGTTGCCCATGATCTTAAAGAAAAAGGATGAGGCTTATGTATTTTAACTAGAGTTTGTGCAAAAGTTAATTTATATGCTTTGGCACTCGGAATGTTTGACGTATACCCTATCTTTTACCTATACAAATAAGAAAGCGCCCTCCGTTACCAGAGGGCGCTCTCTTATTTAGCTAAACTTCAGAATTAACCGTTGATAGGAGGAGCGGAAAGAGCTACAGGAGCAGAATCGCCAGCAGCCAAATCGAGAGGGAAGTTGTGAGCATTACGCTCGTGCATTACTTCCATACCCAGGTTAGCGCGGTTGATTACATCCGCCCAAG